>QHNU01000035.1 GCA_003218525.1 Verrucomicrobiota bacterium | reverse complement strand
AGTTTACCTAGAAAATCGCGGTCCAAAGCTTTCCCATATTTCCCTATTGTCCACCGATTTTATCATTGTAGGCCGCAGACGCGATGAAATCCGGCAGAGAGACAGTGGGAACATTTCAGTGGGTGCACGGATTGCGTATTCTGCCAATCGCAGAAAGAATTGCCCGGTAATCAGCAGGCGTGTTGTAGTTGCCGCTGCGCTCAAGCCGAAGGCAATGGCGCAAAGCAAACCAGCAGGAACGCGATAAGGACAACCGTGTACAAGGCACTTGGTGAGTCGAATTTCCGAGGTCAATGTTTAAACTGTTGATGATTTGATTTCCTCGTTTTGTTTCGGCTTTGTGACTGCGGGTGACGAGAGTTCATTGGTGCCGTTTCCATGGACCATCTGAAACCTGGCGCGAGGCAATGCAGGAATCGGTGAATTAGGAAACCTACCTCGTGCCGCACTGGCAGGGCATCGCTTCCAACTGCAGAAACGCGTCCGGCTATTCGTCAGATTCTACGCAGCAGAAGAAAATCCCACGAGTGCGGATTGGCCGCCAGGGGGGATCCGGCTGAAAGGTAGATCATGAAAATATTAAATCACGTTTCAGCTAAATTAATCATGGTTGCAATCGTAGGCAGCTTCGCTGCAAACACATCCATTCAGGCGCGAGAGGTCAGATCAAACTCTGCCTCGGCTCGTTCTGACGAGAACGCTCGATTGGTTGTGACCAGGGCAGCCAATTTTGGAACCTTCCAGTACCTCAACTTGTTCGTCGATGGCGTCCAGGTTGCGGATCTGGGGGTTAATCAGAGTTACGATGCGGTGTTGCCCCCCGGGCGGCATGTCTTGTCGGTAAACACGACTCCAGAAGCCTACAGATATACAAGGCCGACTCAACGCCGCATTAACGCAAAGCCTGGCAAGACCTACGCATTTACCGCGTTTTGGAGAAACTCCGAGCGAGCTTACCTCAAGAAATCGAACGGTGGCTCCAGGACAACCATCACACCGAGTAGCCCGGGCTAAGATGCATGCATGCCAGCGTTCTCGGCTCTTACCGATGACGCTATTTGGGACCAGTACCGATGCGCGCGCGCGCGAAGAATGCGCGCGCGCGAGGCGTCCGTCACGACGGAATGGATGAAATCGGGTAAAACGTAGTTTGGTGATTTCGCGACAATTAAACGGTGGCTGTCACGTGAGCCGCAGCGAGAAAGCGATACACGATGATGCCCTCATTCAGGACGGCATAGCTAAGAATTAGGTGGGCGAGCGGGAGGCACCCTGGAGTGGTTTCGCTACCAAACGGAACCCCTTCTGGGGTAAGGGCATACCAAGCTACCGACGCGAAACCTTTGTTATGGTAATTATCGAACTGGCAGGAGAGCTGCTTAATCAGTTCTTATGTCGATATTATCAAATCGGACCAAAGCTGTTGGCGTTGTTGTTTCACTTACCGTTGCCTTGGCCACTTACACCTTGGCCGGCGGTCACAAGATGGGATTCAATGCGATTAGCGGCACCAATCAGCATGGGCGTGGCGCACATTCACACGTTATCGCAGCCCAAGCCCAACCCCACGGAACACCTCGAGGACACCACTACGGTTGGGAAAAAGGCAAACACAATCCGCATCGCTCATCCGGAGCAAGTCCAACTCCAGGTGCCAGCCCGTCGAACGGATAGGCACGAGTAACGAGTCCCTTTCATCTCAACTATCGCCGCGCGCTTACGTTTCGTAATTCACTGATTGCCTTTTTCTCCAAGATTTTATCCGCTCAGTCGGGTAGCTCCTATTGAGCGAATGAGTCTGTTTGAGAGAAAATGCGAGCGCTTCGCTTTGCAGTCAATGCCATCGAGGCGCTCTACCAACTGAGCTAAAGCCCGGCCAGAAGTTCAGAGTGTAAATTTTCGGTTGCGGATTGCAACTAACGTCCCACGATCGAAATACTCGCGGCGCTGGCCGTTTCTCTCACACGATCTATTTCGAGCAACAATGTCCGGCCAGCTTCGACCGCGATCACCCGAACTTGCGCTTCAGCAGCTACGCCGATGGTTTCCATTCCAATCACTGGAATGTCGAAACGCAGGTCCTGATTTGGTTTTGAGATTTTAATCACAACCACGCCCCTGCCACCAAGCGCCCCGCCGCGACGAATCGTCTCGTTCGTTCCGTCGAATCCTTCAACGGCGAGAACAGTTCCGTTTTTCACGACGATTGTTTGTCCAATATTGAGTAACGCGATCTGCTTCGCGATATCCCAGCCAAACTCGACGTCTGATTTTTCACGGCGGGATAATTTCGGCCCGGCAATTACACCGTTCGGAGCCAGGAACTGCTCAAGAAAAGCTACCGCGGGTAAGAGAGTAACGCCTATTTTTTCCAGCTCTAGTGCGATCGCGCTAAAAATGGATTCGGCATTCCGTCGCTTCAGTTTCGCAAGCAGCAAAAGGGCGCCCCAATCCGGATGGAGATCGAAAAGATTTCGCGGAGCAATCTGGCCGGCCATGATGGCCTGGCGCACTCTCGACTCGCGCAAAAAGGAAAGTAACCGATTTAATTCACCGACCCGCAGCCAGTCAATCTGGTCGACGAGTTCCATCAGTTTCGGATCGGTCTCGTTGGTAAATGCGACCGCGCTTATTTTTTTTACGCCGGCCAATCGCGCTGCCTTCGCAAGAACCTGCGGATAAATGCCGTTACCGGCGATGATTCCAAGGTGATCGAGCGGCGGCAAATTCGCGCAGCGGAATAATTATGAATGCCGGCGCCGCTTTACGTGTAATTGCGCCAGCGCTTTTTGCAACGAGGCCTGAATTGCAGCCACATCCTCTTTGCTGTGATCTTCTTTCATGGCCGCTTGTGCTCGTGCCACCGCCTGTTCGGCAGCTCGCTCATCAATCTGCTCGGAACCCAGTGCCATGTCAGTCAGAACGGAAACGCGATCGGCTGTGATCTCGATGAACCCCTCACCGACCGCGAGCGAAGTCGCGCGTCCGTTCTTCACCACGCGCAGTTCACCCGGTTTCAATATCGTGAGCAACGGTACGTGCTTGGGATAAACGCCAAGATCCCCTTCCGAGCCCGGAAGTGTGACCATCTCGACATTCTCCGAGTAAGCCGTCGTTTCAGGCGTAACTATTTCCAGCCGTAGCGTTGTCATTAGCTTTCATTGATTTGGTCGATGCCGCCCTTCATATAAAAATTCGCTTCGGGCACATCATCATGTTTGCCCTCGAGAATCTCTTTAAACCCTCGCACCGTCTCTGCAATCGGGACGTATTGGCCTTTGTGCCCCGTGAAAACTTCCGCGACGTGAAAAGGTTGGCTGAGGAAGCGCTGGATTTTACGCGCGCGATAAACGGTCAGCTTATCCTCAGGCGCAAGTTCATCCATGCCGAGGATGGCGATAATATCCTGCAAATCCTTGTATCGTTGTAGCACTCGCTGCACACCGCGCGCAACGTTGTAATGCTCCTCACCGACAACTTCCGGCGCGAGCGCCTTTGAAGTCGAAGCCAGAGGATCGACGGCGGGATAAATTCCAAGCTCGGCAATCGAACGTTCCAGCACGATGGTGGAATCCAAGTGCGCGAACGTATTGGCCGGTGCAGGGTCGGTCAGATCGTCCGCGGGAACGTAAACCGCCTGGAAGGATGTGATTGAACCTTTGTGGGTGGATGTAATTCGTTCCTGGAGGTCGCCCATCTCAGCTGCCAGCGTCGGCTGATAACCAACCGCGCTCGGGGTGCGCCCGAGTAACGCGGATACTTCCGAGCCCGCTTGCGAAAACCGGAAAATGTTATCGATGAACAGCAGCACATCCTGGTTTTTCTCGTCCCGAAAATATTCCGTCATCGCCAGCGCGGAGAGAGCCACGCGCAACCGCGCGCCAGGCGGTTCGTTCATCTGACCATAAACGAGCGCGACTTTGGATTTCGACAAATCCTTCTGGTCGATAACGCCGGCATCGCTCATCTCTTTGTAAAGATCGTTGCCTTCGCGCGTCCGCTCGCCTACCCCCGCGAACACGGAGTAACCGCCGTGTTTCATCGCGATATTGTTAATCAGCTCCTGGATGATAACGGTCTTACCCACACCGGCTCCACCGAACGCGCCAACCTTGCCGCCGCGCGTGAACGGGCATACGAGATCGATCACTTTGATGCCGGTCTCAAGAACGGAGGCTGTGGTTTCCTGATCAGTCAGCTCCGGGGCCTTGCGATGAATGGGATAACGTTTGGTGAATTTTACCGGCCCGCGTTCATCGACCGGATCTCCCGTGACATTGAATACACGACCAAGCACGCCTTCCCCGACGGGCACGGTGATCGGTCCACCGGTATCGGCCACTTTCATCCCCCGCTTCAGTCCCTCCGTGGACGACATTGCGATTGAGCGGACCCAGTTTTCTCCGAGATGTTGTTGTACTTCGAGGGTGAGCTTGGTCGGGTTGCCGTTCACCTCGTACTCGATTTCCAACGCATTGTAGATGCGCGGCACTGGTTTGCCTTGCGGAAATTCCA
>QHNU01000034.1:8204-8516 GCA_003218525.1 Verrucomicrobiota bacterium | reverse complement strand
CAATATTACCAGGCCCACAAAGACGAGCTGAAAAGCGAGGAGAAACGCAAAGTGCAGTTCCTGGTCCTGGGTTTGTCCCCGGAGCAGAAGAAATTGACCGGCAGAGAGCGAGTGGATGCGTTGCAGAAATTGGCTGACAAAGCCAACGACGTCAGTCAGGCGCTCGCAGACAAAGGAGCCGACTTCGGTGCGGTCGCAATCAAGTTTCAACTATCGATCAACAACACCGGCGAATTCACACAAGCTAGTCCTGATCCGCAGTTGAAGCAGGACCCGCAGCTGGCCGATGCCGCTTTTCAGCTTTCAGCAGCC
>QHNU01000034.1:7604-8176 GCA_003218525.1 Verrucomicrobiota bacterium | reverse complement strand
CCAGCGAAGCCGCTTACGCTTGAGGAAGCGAAGCCGAGAATCGTCGAGGCATTAAAGACAACCCGTGAGCGGGAGTTGCTCAGCGCCCGTGCGGCTAAAACTGTGCACGATTTGCGCGAGGCGCTCAAGTCAGGCGACACGGTTACAAGCGCCATCCAGAAATTGAATTTGAAGATGGAAAAGCTCCCTCCCTTTACGCTGGCCGATGATCTGGAAGCAAAAGCGCCATCAGCTCCGCCGAAAAATGAACCACCCGACCTCCCGCTAATCAAACAAGCTGTTGCCGATCTAAAACCCAAAGAGGTGACGGAACCGCTCCCCACTGCGGATGGCATCATGGTCGCCGTGGTGGAGAAACGCGATCCACCCGACCCCGTCCAAGGTGTAGCCAAGCGGGCATCGCTTGACGAGCGACTGTTGCACGGCAAACGGACCCTCATTTTCTATGAATGGTTGCGCGAGCGCCGGCGCGTTGCCGGGCTCGAAGCATCGGTGGCGAGCTGAAGGTAGCGGCAGCATGGAGTCGCGCGACGAAATCTTCGACGACGCGAACGGCGATCTGGCGATCGGCG
>QHNU01000034.1:0-7550 GCA_003218525.1 Verrucomicrobiota bacterium | reverse complement strand
ATCCGGAATTTTTTGACGGCTGGCACGCTCTTGGGATGGCCTTGATGAAGCTTGGTCGCTATCCCGAGGCGATCGACGCAGGTAAACGCGCGACCGAATTGCGTCCGAACGATCAAATCGGTTGGACCAGTCTGTCGCTTTTTTACAATCGCAACGGCGACATCAAAGAAGCCGAAGCAGCCGGAACCAAAGCGAAAATCCTGTCCTGGGGTGGGAAAATTGCTGGAACATAGGCTTCCAGCCTGTGCGGCTAACAGGCATCATGCTTGTTGCTGATTGGGAGTGTAAAAATGTAGCCGAGGCCGTTGGACGTTGTGAGATTCCTCGGTGCAAGGCGCACTGGCGGCTTGTGCGGCTCGTAATCGCGGGAGCTTTGCAGAACTTTGTCATGTCGAGCGAAGGCCGAGACATCTCTCGCTCTCACTGAACCACCCGTGGGCGATTGAGGTCAATCGCCGTTACCAGATATTCACGCGTTTGTCAGCGGGTCGGACCATTGGGGAACCATCAGGAATGTTGAACGCTTTCTGAAAATCCGCCGAATCTTGCAACGGGCCGTTCACACGATAACGATAACGCGCGGGGGAATGCGGATCCGTATTCAATCTCAGTTTTAGATCTTCATCGCGTTGGACCGAGCGCCAAATCTGCGCGAACCCGAGAAAAAACCGTTGGTCAGAGGTAAAACCGTCGATTTTTTCCTGCGGTTTTCCGGCGAGCGCCTTTTGCAGTGCGGCGTAGGCGACCTTTACCCCACCGATGTCTGCGATGTTCTCACCCTGGGTTAGTTCGCCATTCACATGCAAACCCGGTAGCGGTTCGTACTCGGAATACTGCTTCACGACCGCGCCGGAACGTTCCTTGAACTTTGCCGCCGACTCCGGCGACCACCAGTCGCGCAGGTTGCCGACCTCATCGTACTGGCGGCCCTGGTCATCGAAGCCGTGGGTCATTTCGTGGCCAATGACCGCGCCAATCCCGCCATAATTAACGGCATCGTCCGCTTTCGGATTAAAAAATGGCGGCTGCAAAATCCCGGCCGGGAAAACAATCTCGTTCAACTTCGGATTGTAATAGGCGTTGACCGTTGGCGGCGTCATGCCCCACTCGGACCGGTCGACCGGTTTACCAATCTTGTTTAGTTCACGATTGACTTCGAACCTCGAGGCACGGATGGCGTTCAACACGAATGGCCCGCGATCGATCCGGAGCGCGGAATAATCGCGCCACTTGTCCGGATAACCGATCTTGACGTTCATGGCGGCGAGCTTTTTCTGGGCGGCTTGCTTGGTCGCGTCATCCATCCAATCCAGGGCGTTGATTCGGTCCGAGAGAGCGGCGCGCAGATTATTGACCAGCTCGAGCGCGCGCGCTTTCGATTCAGGCGGGAAATAATCCGCAACGTAAAGTTTCCCGAGCGCTTCACCGATTGCGCCGTCCGTCGCAGTGACGACTCGCTTCCAGCGAGGCTTGATCTGCTTGGTGCCGCGCAGGGCCGTTTCGTAGAAGTTAAAATTCTCGTTAACGAAATCGTTCGAGAGTTCTGAAGCTGCGCTGTGAACGAGATGCCACCGGAAATATTCTTTCCAATCATCAATCGGCGTGCTGGCGAAAACCTTGTTCGCACCTTTGAAAAAATCAGGCTGACCAACATTGATGTCGCCAGGGCTGCCCACGTTGGCGTCCTTAAAATAATCGTTCCATTTAAAGTCAGGCGTGAGTGATTGCAGATCCGCCATTTTCATTTTGTTGTAGTTCTTTTGCGGATCGCGCAGCTCGACTTTGGTGCGTGAGGCTTGGGCCAGTGTCGTCTCCATCGCCATAGTTTTCTTGGCGTGCTCAGCCGCTGCCTTTGGGTCTTCGCCGAGCAAGGTCAACATTTTCGTCACATGCTCTACGTACTGATCGCGTAGTTTCTTCGATGCATCGTCGGTCTTGGTGTAATAATCGCGGTCCGGCAGCCCCAGGCCATCCTGATAAGCCTGCGCAATCACCATCGTGCTGTTTTTGTCGTCCTGGCCTGAGGTGAATCCGAAAAGCGAGCTCACCCCCAGATCATGGAAATGGGCGATCTCTCGCAAAACGTCATCGCGATTTTTAACGGCGTCGATGCGCTTTAACTCGTCTGTCAACGGTTTGACCCGGGCTACTTCAATTGTCGCTTCATCCATTCCACTGGCATAGTAATCGCCGACCTTTTTCGCATCGGGATCAGTCGCGGTTGTCTCTTTGGCTGCGCTCTCGGCCACATCGTGCAGGGCATCGTTATTTTTCTCGATCAGTTGATTGAAGCTTCCCCAGCGGGAATATTCGGGCGGAATGGGAGTTCGTTTGATCCAGCCGCCGTTGGCGTAAAGAAAAAAATCGTCCGAAGGCTTAACAGACGGATCCATGTTCGCTGTATCGAACGGCGGCTCTTCCTTCGGTACCGGGGGCGGGCTGGCCGGTTCGCCGAGCGATTGTGGAACGGGACTTGTCGGCGGCGGCGGAACTTTGTCGGCAGGGATTTTTCCAGGCTCTTGGACGTTTGGTGGTGGCGTAGCAGTAGCAAGTGGGGGAGATTTGACCGGTTCCGACTGCGCCAGAACTGTCACAGAAGCGAGCGCACTAAGGAGAAGTAGGCAGAAGAGCTTTGGCATTCGGAGAGGAAAGTCTAAAAGGTTTGGCTTGTCCAACGCCAAGGCGCCGGAGGAATCATAGGTGTTCCAGGCGGTGACGCTTCGCTGCAGTCTTGAGATGAGATTATTCAGTCCGCACAGGTGCCACGCACCAACAACGATTATCCTTGGTTCATCCGATCTTATTTCCTATTTGATCCGCGGAATCCGTTGCGAGCCTGCCGATTTCGGCCGGTGCCGGCCACGCGGAAACTGCGCAAATCGCGATTAGAATTAAAAAGCAACAATTTAGCGGGGAGCGGGTTTTCATACTTGCCGCATATAAATGCGATGGCCCGGTAATCGCTTCGCAGATGGAAATTTCACCCTCATGACAGCTGATTTAGTAGGATTTTCACCGCTATGATTTGCCAGCGTCTCCTGATCATCAGCGCCATTTCTGTCATGGCTTTTGCCGACGCCGTCACTGCGTCCGTTGAGTGGCAGGTGATCAAGGTTAATGGGCGCGATTTCCTCGCGGTCGATAATATCGCGAAGTTCTACGGATTCCCCGATCCTGCCTTCGAAGGCAAAAATGTGCGACTCAAGAACGACAAAAATGAGCTCCAGTTTATGATCGATAGCCGCGAGATGCTGATTAACGGCGTGCGTAATTGGCTGAGCTATCCCGTTTTCGTCCATGACGGGAAGGTCGTCGTCTCCCGCATCGATCTTGCCAAAACGCTCGAGCCGCAATTGCGCCCAAGCATGATCCAGAATCTCCCGCGTGTGCAGACAATCGTGCTCGACCCTGGGCACGGCGGTTTCGATAAAGGCGCGATCAGTTCCTACGGCTACGAAAAAGATTACGCCCTCGATGTCGCGCGACAGCTCCGGCCCTTGCAAAGGCTTCCGTGTCATCATGACCCGCGAGAGCGACGTTTTCGTGCCCCTGGAACTACGCGCCCACATTGCCAATAACACTCGTGATTCCATCTTCGTTAGCCTTCATTTCAATGCCACCGATCACGATCCAGCCGCAACCGGGTTCGAGATTTATTCGCTGACCCCCCGCGGCGCTCCTTCCACTTACGAGGACAATCTCACGCTCGCAGCCGTCAATATTCAGAATGGTAATCCAGTCGATAACGCCAGCATTGAGTTATCGAGTTGTATTTACCATTCGCTGCTCGGTCACATTGGCGAGTTTGATCGCGGAATTAAGCGGGCACGATTCGCCGTCTTGCGGCTAACCAAGGTTCCCGCTGTTCTTGTCGAAGGCGGGTTTCTGACTGAGCGCGGCGAGAGTCGATTGATTGCCAATCCCGAGTGGCGCAAAAAATTGGCCAATGCCATTTGCGTCGGCATCGACAACTTCCGCACTTTGGCTGGTGCCAAAAAACGGCCATTAGTATTGGCAGATTATCGCCGTGAAGTTCCCGTGCCGCCGCCTGCGGCGAACCAGCCCCTGCAAAATCCATTTGCCCCGGCAACGCTTTCCTTGCAAAGCACGCCTCCGCCAGAACCGACGGCGGAGAGCCCAGCTCCCAGCCCGAGCGTTTCCTCAGCTCCGCCTGAGAGATAAATCGAATGCCAGTCCGGCTCCGACCGCGCGGCGCCCGTCCTGAGCCTGCCGAACCATGAAAGCAGGAACGCAGGAAATCCCCCTCGGAGGGACGCGCTCCGTCGCGTCCTGTTGTCGTTTGAATTCGGAATCAGGAAACCAGAAGGGGATTTCTGAATCAGGAACGCAGGTAAGCAGGAGACAGAATATTAATCAGGAACCCCCCTCGGAGGGACGCGCTCCGTCGCGTCCAAGAAAGCTTAAATCCATTCCTGGATTCCTGGTTTCCTAATTTCCTAATCAGAATCCCTTGGTTCCAGCTGGGAATTGACTTCACATCATCGGGTCTTATCCTGCTTTAAAATAGCGGGGGAGCCGCAAGGCTGAGACGTCCTAGACGAAACCCCTTGAACCTGATGCGGGTAATTCCGCCGAAGGGAGCGAGGAGTCCGAGCCGGACTGGTGTTTCAGCCATACGTTTTCCGCGCATGGTTTCCATTTTTTGGACAGAATTAACAAAATGAACAAAAGGACTTCAGAAAAATCCGGTGATTCTGTTTCTGCCGATTCTGTTCATTCTGTCGAAAATAATGGCAGTGCACCTCGGACTCTTCCGAATTCGCGTAAGGTCTACGTTGCAGGAAAATTGCATCCCCAGCTTCGCGTTCCATTCCGCGAAATCAGTCTGGCCCCGACAAAATCGATCAGCGGCGAGATTGAAGTAAACGAACCCGCCCGCGTCTATGACACGAGCGGTCCGTGGAGCGACCCGGAATTTGCCGGCGAAGTCGAGCAGGGCCTGCCCGCCTTACGCGCGAAATGGATCCGCCACCGCGGCGATGTTGAACAATACGAAGGCCGCGCTGTTTCGCCGATTGACGACGGCTACCTCTCCATGGCGCACGCCGAAAAATCGGCGAAGCGCAATGGAAATTTGAAATTCGAAATTCAAGATTCGAAATTAGCTGCCCGACGATCTTTGCGGGCAGGGCCCGGCAAAATCGTCACCCAGCTTTGGTATGCCCGTCAGGGAATCATCACACCCGAAATGGAGTTCATCGCGATTCGCGAAAATCATGGAGGCGTGAATCCGTCTTCTTTAGCCGCGGTCGCTGACCGCGGAATCGCCGCAGCCGGCGGCAGCGGCTACAACCGCAACGAGCTCGCTCACCAGCACCCCGGCGAATCATTCGGCGCCGCGATTCCCCGCGAAATCACCCCCGAGTTCGTCCGTGACGAAGTCGCGCGCGGACGTGCCATCATCCCGGCTAACATCAATCATCCAGAAATCGAGCCGATGATCATCGGGCGCAACTTCCTGGTAAAGATAAACGCCAACATCGGTAACAGCGCCGTCGCATCATCGATCGAGGAAGAAGTCGAGAAGATGCGGTGGGCGACCAAATGGGGCGCCGACACCGTCATGGACCTGTCCACCGGCAAGAATATTCACGCCACCCGTGAATGGATCATCCGTAATTCGCCCGTGCCGATCGGCACGGTACCGATTTATCAGGCCCTGGAGAAAGTCGGCGGCCGCGCCGAAGAATTAACCTGGGAAATCTACCGCGACACCCTGATCGAACAAGCGGAGCAGGGGGTCGATTACTTCACTGTTCACGCTGGCGTACTATTAAGATATGTGCCGTTAACGGCCCGCCGGGCTACCGGTATTGTATCTCGCGGCGGCAGCATCATGGCCAAATGGTGTCTGGCACATCATCAGGAAAGTTTTCTCTACACCCATTGGGACGAGATCTGCGAGATCATGGCCGCTTACGACGTCAGCTTCTCCATCGGCGACGGTTTACGCCCGGGCTCAATCGCCGACGCCAACGATGAAGCACAGTTCGCCGAACTTTACACCCAGGGCGAGTTAACAAGACGTGCATGGAAACATCACGTGCAGGTGATGAACGAAGGTCCGGGACATATCCCCATTCACCTGATTCGGGAGAACATGGAGAAACAACTGGAGTGGTGCGACGAAGCGCCCTTTTACACGCTCGGTCCGCTCACCACCGATATCGCGCCCGGCTACGATCACATCACGAGCGCCATCGGCGCAGCCGTGATCGGCTGGTATGGGTGTGCCATGCTTTGCTACGTCACCCCGAAAGAACATCTCGGTTTGCCTAACAAGAAGGACGTCAAGGACGGCGTCATCGCCTACAAAATCGCCGCGCACGCGGCCGATCTGGCCAAAGGCCATCCCAGCGCCCAATACCGCGACAACGCGATCAGCAAAGCAAGGTTCGAGTTTCGTTGGGAAGACCAGTTCAACTTGTCGTTAGATCCCGAGACTGCCCGCGAATTTCACGACGAGACCCTTCCCATGGAAGGGGCTAAATCAGCTCATTTTTGTAGTATGTGCGGCCCCCATTTCTGCAGCATGAAAATCACAGAAGATGTTCGCAAATACGCAGCCGAACAAAGTCTGACAGAAGAAGATGCCGTTAAACGCGGTCTTGAAGAAAAAGCCGCTGAGTTCGTTGAGAAGGGCGGCGAGGTGTACGCCAAAACTTAAAGCCGAAGGAATCGAGCCGACTGGGATGAGGCGAGATGGACGGGCAAGCCCGAGAGGGCGAGAAGGCCGGGCGGAATTCGAGTCAATAGAGGAAAAGAAGAAAGAATGGAGCCGAGCTGGGATGAGGCGACATAGGCGGGCAAGCCCGCGAGGGCGAGAGTGTGGGCAACGCTTGAGCCAATTCATCGAGAAGGGGGCGAAGGTTTACGTGAATGGGTAGCGCGCCCGTCTCGGGTGTATGCCAGTCCGGCTCGGACTTTCGGCGTCTCGCCGAAGCCATCTTCAATTGTTCAGTAACCGCCACGCTGGACAAAGGACTGCCGGAACGACGGCACAGACAGCTCTACGCGATGGAAAAAATAACCCCCACCGCGGGGCTTCGCCAGCCCAGCGAAAACACGAAAAGGCAAAGCGGTAGCCGCGGCTGCCAGTTGGGGATTCGAAGCTGTAGCCGCGGTCGCTGACCGCGGATTTTGCTCTGATCGCAATAGCTCTCGCTCTGCCAGCCGCGCCGGAGCTTATATGCGAAGGATATTGAGGCGTTAAGCGTAATGTGGAGTGATTAGCGAAAGAGATTGACCTTGGCCGAGTCGACGATTTCGTCGTCGTCCCACGCAACACAGCTTTCAGCGCGAAGAGACTGTTTCACTGGCCCGGCACTGGGGATGGCGATCCGAAGATATTCGAACGATCGGAGGTTCCGCTTTCCCCTTGTCCATGACGGCCCCCGTGATGATGGCGACCCTGTGTAGAGTCCGCCGACGAGTCATCGTTGTGGGCACAAGCGGAGCTCAAAAGCGCGCAGCCGAAGTAAAAAAGCGCCAACGGCACCACCATAAAACCGGATTTGAGGCGATACGGA
>QHNU01000033.1 GCA_003218525.1 Verrucomicrobiota bacterium | reverse complement strand
TTCCAATCCCGGTCAGCGACGTATGCGCCTATCTCCAGGTTCGTGCGACTCGTCCCATGTCTCCCAAACTGTTCAGCCAACCATTGAAACCACTCCCAGCTCTTCTGCGAACCGGCGCGGTTACGCTCGAATTCGACGTACTGACGCAGATTGCGCCAGGCCACTCGCACGGTTCCCCCAACAAGATCATCCACAGTTTTCAGCGGCACAATCCGCGCGAACACTGCGTAGCCAAGTCCTTCCAGCGTAATACCGATGACGTGTGTGGCTTCGAGCACACGCGGATCAGCTTCGATCTCGGCCGCACTCGTCCCTTCCGGAATTGCGTGCACAATCACAATCGATTTCATCCACTCCGGAGTGAGAATCGCATCTAGCGCAGCGAACGCGGCGCGTTCCTCTCGGTCTTTTCGTGCCTGCCGGGCTTCGACTAAACCAAATCCGACGCCCGTCAGCACTGTCAGCGCCGTCGCCACATTCGCTATCGTCGCAACATCCACATCCTTGTCTTACGAAAGCGGATATCGCTCAGCGAGCCGAAATCGGTGCCAAAAAAAAGCCGCAGGATTCGTGAGAACCCTGCGGCTGTGAGTTAAACGATGTGAGTTTAGTCTTCCACTTGAACGCGTTCCACCACGCGGCGTTCGCCCGTGCCGGTGTAATACACGCGTACCTTCTGGCCGGCCCGCAGCGGGGCCGTTACGACCTTGCCTGCACCGTTAACGATGCGTGCAGCCGTTCCAAGCGCGAAGCTCACTGGACCTTCCTCGCTTTTGACCACGATCGTCTTGCCCGGCTCATATGTGGTCACAGTGCCGGATGCAGTCGTCGACGTTGTGGTTGTTTCCGTCGTCGCGGGTTGTGTACTTGTCGTCTGCTCGGTAGTCGTGCTTGTCTGCGCAAACGCTAGCGGCGCAATCAATGCACAACCAAGCGTAATAATGCTCGTTTTCATGTATGCTTCCTTTGTTCTTATGTTTCGTCCCTGACTTTGCACCAGGGAGCGACGGCTGGATACAGCCGTCCCTTTCCCTTGTTTGACTGTTTTTAGTGCCTTTGTATTCAACCTAAATCGCTTTTCCTGCGATTGAGCCCGAGATGCAGATCCATTAAGCTGCCGGGTGCCGATGCCCGCCGTCGATGCCGAACCAAAAGTAACTCCGGGAATCGTGGCGGAGCACGGTCTGACGCCCGAGGAATTCGAGCGAATTAAGCGGATTCTTGGGCGGGAGCCGAACTTCACTGAGCTCGGGATTTTCTCCGTCATGTGGAGCGAGCATTGCTCCTACAAAAACTCGCGCAAAGAACTGCGAAAATTCCCGACTACCGGTTCTAATATCCTCGTTAAAGCCGGTGAAGAGAATGCTGGCGTGGTGGATATCGGCGACGGCTGGGCAATCGCTTTCAAGATCGAATCGCACAATCATCCCAGTGCGATCGAACCATTCCAGGGCGCAGCGACGGGCGTGGGCGGAATCATTCGTGACATTTTTACGATGGGGGCGCGGCCGGAGTTTTGTCTCAATTCCCTTCGGTTCGGCCCCATCGTCGCCTCTAGCGGCGGTCGTGTCGGCCCCCCCGCGGGCGACACGTCTGCCACCACCGAAGAGCAGATTGCAAAGAATCGCCGACTTTTCACCGGCGTTGTTTCGGGAATTGCCCATTACGGCAACTGCATTGGCGTCCCGACCATCGGCGGCGAAATCTATTTCGACGAAAGTTTTGAAGGAAATCCGCTCGTCAATGTCTTTTGCTTGGGCGCGCTTCGGCACGACCAACTTGCTCGCGGAGCGGCGCGGGGCGTGGGCAACCCGGTTTTTTATGTCGGGGCCGAAACCGGTCGCGATGGGCTCGCTGGCGCCGCATTCGCCTCCCGCGAATTGACGGAGGAATCGGGCGAGGACAGACCGGCCGTGCAAGTCGGCGACCCTTTTAAGGAGAAATTGTTGCTCGAGGCATGCCTGGAGTTGCTGGCCAGCGACGCCGTCGCGGGAATACAGGACATGGGAGCAGCGGGTCTGACTTGCTCGACCTGTGAAACAGCCAGCCGTGGCGACAGTGGCGTGGAGATTGATCTCGCGAAAGTTCCCAAACGTGAGCCTGGGATGACGCCATATGAAATTCTGCTCAGCGAATCACAGGAGCGAATGCTCATCATCGCCAAACGCGGTCGCGAAGCCGAAGTGCGCGAGGTTTTCGCGAAGTGGGACGTGCCATGCGCTCAGATCGGGCAAGTGACCGCGGATGGCATGATGCGCGTGCGCAACAACGGGACGACATTGGCTGAAATTCCGGCAAAACCTCTGGCCGAAGAAGCACCCCTTTATTCGCGGGAAGCGAGACCGCCAACTGCAATGACCGTCTCGGACCGTCCTTTCCACGACATCACGAAGATCGATAATCGCGAATCGCTGCGACAACTGCTCTCCGATCCGACGATCGCCTCAAAGAACTGGGTCTATCGACAATATGACCACACCGTTCGCACTGGCACCGTGGTAAAGCCCGGATCGGACGCGGCCGTCTTTTATCTGCGGGAAGCAAATAAAATTTTGGCTGCAACCACCGATTGCAACTCGCTCTACTGCGCTCTTGATCCGCGTGAAGGCGGGCGCATCGCCGTCGCCGAAGCGGCGCGCAATCTCACGTGCGCCGGTGCGCGACCTCTCGCGATCACGGACAATCTGAACTTCGGTAATCCCTACAAGCCGGAAAATTTCTGGCAGTTGCGCGAGGCGGTTGAAGGGGTGGCGGAAGCATGCGGTGCCTTCGGCACTCCGGTCACGGGCGGCAATGTCTCTTTATATAATGAAAGTCCCGCTGGCGTGGTCGATCCCACTCCGACCATTGCGATGGTGGGGTTGATCGAGCACGAGCGGCACATTACAACGCAATGGTTCAAGAATGCCGGAGACGCGATTATTCTTGTGGGTGAGATCGGTTGTGGTTTGGGCGCGTCTCGATTTGTGAGGGTCCATCACGGTCGCAAGATGGGACCGGTTCCCAAAGTCGATCTCGAGCGCGAGATTGCCGTGCAAAATGCGACCCGTGATCTCATTCGCGCAGGCTTTGTCAAAAATGCACACGATTGTTCCGAAGGCGGACTGGCTGTTGCGCTGGCGGAATGCTGTTTCAATCCCGACGGCTTGCTCGGAGCGCAGGTCAATCTGTGTAGCCACGGCTCTGTCAGCCGTGCGGATGACGCGTCTCACAGAGACGCGGCTACAGTCGATATTCTTTATAA
Source organism: Verrucomicrobiota bacterium (assembly GCA_003218525.1). Taxonomy (GTDB): domain Bacteria; phylum Verrucomicrobiota; class Verrucomicrobiia; order Chthoniobacterales; family UBA10450; genus AV69. The sequence goes on along the minus strand of QHNU01000033.1, from coordinate 2,937 downwards.
CGAAGCTCAATCCCGAATCATTATTTCCGTCGCAGAAGGCGATCTGGAGAAAGTGTTGTCGGAATTATCGGCGAAAGCCGTGCCGCATACGCATATCGGATCGGTCAGCGCGGAGAATCTCAATATTGCCGTTAACGATGACGCTCTGATCTGGCCGATCGCCGAGTTGCACGATCTTTGGTTCAATTCCATCCGCCGCGCCGTCGAGAGTGATTCCGAACCGTTGCCGAGTTTGTGACGAATCGGATGACGCAAACGTCTCTCGTTTTGTTAGGCGTTGGTAGGGGCGGTTCACTGAACCGCCCGAGGGCGATTGGGGTCAATCGCCCCTACCTTCATGTCAACTCCGCGGAAAGTCTTCGCTCTTCATCTTTGGTAGCCGCCGCTCACTCATTCGCCTCACATTTTTGGCTTTCTTGTCATGTCGAGCAAAGCCGAGACATCTCTTGATTTTCTACAGTCGAGGTAAATTAAAGATTCCTTGGTCCGCTCGATCGGCGTTTTTTCGCTTCGAATGACGCGATTGTCAGTTGTATTGCAAACATTGAATACAATCCCAAAGTCGACGATGTTCTCTTGCCATGCCCCCTGAGACTTCCGCGCACGAGGAGTTGTCCGATCGGGATACCTTGCCGCAGCACGAATGCGGGATTTTCGGTGTATTCGGTCACCCGAATGCCGCGGTCCTGACCTACTACGGCCTGTTCGCGTTGCAGCATCGTGGCCAGGAAAGCGCTGGAATTGTCACCAGCAACGGGCCGGGTAGCGACTTTCAATTGCATCGCGATATGGGGCTCGTGTCGCAGGTATTCGGGCAGCAAGAACTGGAACGATTGAAAGGCACCCGCGCTGTCGGGCACACGCGCTACTCGACCACGGGATCGAGCACGTTGAAAAACGCGCAACCATTTGTGGTCGATTGCCACCGAGGTCAGATCGCTGTCTGCCACAATGGAAACCTGATCAATGCCGGTGTGCTTCGCGACGAGCTGGAACGCAACGGCTCCATTTTTCAAACGACAGCAGATAGCGAGCTGATTCCGCATCTGCTCGCGCAACCGCTCAAGAACGGCGGAAGCGCGCTCGGCGTGCTGCGTCGCCTCGAAGGCGCTTTCTCGCTCGTGATCATGAGCGAGCGCGAGATCATCGGTGTGCGGGATCCGTTTGGGTTCCGCCCGCTCGCACTCGGCAAATTGGACGGGGCTCACATTCTGGCGAGCGAAACTTGCGCACTCGATCTGATTCATGCGGAATTTGTGCGCGAGGTCGAGCCCGGCGAAGTCTTGATCATTGATGAACACGGGTTGCGCTCGGAATGGCCATTCCGCGATGAACAGCGCGCTTTCTGCATGTTCGAGTATGTTTACTTTGCCCGACCGGATTCGATTATCGGCGGTGTGAATGTTGCGAAGGTTCGCACCGAAATGGGACGTGAGCTGGCCCGGCGTTATCCGGTCGATGCAGACATTGTCGTGCCGGTACCCGACTCAGGAAACTACGCCGCACTCGGGTTTGCCCAGGAACTGAACATTCCTTACGAGCACGCCTTTGTGCGAAACCATTACATTGGCCGCACGTTCTTACAGCCGAGTCAATTGATTCGCGATTTCGACGTGCGGGTGAAGTTGAATTTGATTCGCGAAGCTGTCGCCGGAAAGCGCGTCGTGGTCGTGGACGACTCAATTGTTCGCGGAACAACTGCGCGCGCGCGGGTGGTCAATTTGCGCGAGGCCGGCGCCCAAGAAGTGCACATGCGCGTGAGCTGTCCTCCGCACCGGTTCGCCTGCCATTACGGCATCGATTTTCCTGATCCGGAAAAATTGATCGCGAATCAGATGCCGATGGACGAAATCTGCGAGTACCTCGGCGTCGACAGTCTTGGTTATCTCGATGTGGAAGGCATGGTGAAGGCTACCGGCCAGCCAGCCAACTCTTTTTGTCTGGCCTGCTTCACCGGAAACTACCCACTGCCGGTCGATCCCGCGCTCGACAAATTCATCATGGAGAAACGCGAGCAACGGGCACGGGCGCTGGCCGAAGCAGAAGAACAGCCAAAGCTTTTCGCGGAACTAAAGTGATGGTAGGGGCGATTGACCCCGCCCGTCCGGCTCGGACTCGCCCGCGGGCGGTTCAGTGAACCGCCCCTACCAACGCATGACAAGAGTAAAGCGTAGCATCCAACAGTTCGTCCGGGCCAGGCACGGACCGGAAGTTCCTTCTGTCATTCAGAGCAACGTCGAGGAATGGAGCGGCTCGGGAAGCCGCGACATAGACGGGCAGGCCGTCGGCCGAATGAGCGGGAAGCGAATGAGTCAATCTCTCGCTATTTGTTGGAAAAAATCAGAGATGTCTCGGCTTCGCTCGACATGACAAGAAAACCCGAAACGTGGCGGGCGGTTCGGTGAACCGGCCTACCAAGCGCATGACAAGGAAACAAAAAGCCTACGCTCAGGCCGGTGTGGATGTTGATTTGGGGAACCAACTCAAGCGCGGCATTCACCAGCTCGTTTGCACCACGCACGGTCCGCAGGTGCTTGGCACGATCGGCGGGTTCGGAGGATTGTTTGCCCCAAATTTTCGCGGTGTGCGCGCGCCGGTTCTGGTGGCAAGCGTCGATGGTGTTGGCACGAAATTGAAAATCGCTTTTGCCATGAATCGGCACGACACCGTCGGGACCGATCTCGTGAATCATTGTGTCAACGACATCGCGGTTTTTGGAGCGCGTCCGTTATTTTTTCTCGATTACATCGGCGCTGAAAAACTGCATCCTCGCGTCTTTTACGAGCTATTGCGCGGATTCACCCGAGCATGCCGGGCTGCTAAATGCGCGCTGATCGGCGGCGAAACGGCGCAAATGCCCGGCATCTACCGCCAAGGCGAATACGATCTGGCCGGTTGCATTGTCGGCGTCGTAGATCGCAAAGACATCATCGACGG
>QHNU01000032.1:1963-5849 GCA_003218525.1 Verrucomicrobiota bacterium | reverse complement strand
CCGTACAGATGAACACCGGTGCTAAGGCTGCCTCAGGCGATATCCTTTGGTTCCTACATGCCGATTGTAAAGTGCCTGAAGCTTGCCTGGAGAAAATTGAACGCGCCTTGCGCAATCCCGCAACGGTCGGCGGATTTTTCCGCATTCGCATTCCGCGTCCTGACCTTGTCTATCGATTGACCGATGGCCTTGCCCATTACGCGGGTCTTCTCTTGCGCATGCGATTTGGAGATCACGGCTTCTTTTGCCGGCGCAATGCTTTTGAAAAGATCGGTGGATATCCTGACGTGCCGTTAATGGAAGACGCAGAATTCTTTCGCAAACTGCGACGACTCGGTCGCGTGGTAGTGATTCCGGCACGTTTGCTGGTCAGCCCTCGTCGATACGAAGCCGTCGGTCCGCTGCGGTTAACTTTAACCTATGGGTTTATCGCAATGCTCTACGCGGCGCGCGTGCCCCTGCCCATTTTGGCAGCCATTTACCGCCACACTTGCATCGGTCCTGCTCAAGGAGTTTGAAGATCTTATTTTCTTCGCTCTTAACCGCAAAGCTACGCTGTAACACCCGACGAACATCCTTTCAGGGCCTCCTCGCGAAAGTGTTGGACAGATACTAACATAACCTGCAAATCAGATCGGGAGGCTGATCCCTGACGTCTGACATCTCGCTCCGACTTCTCTCCTATTGTTTGCCGCCATGAGAACAAATCGCCTGGAAGCGTTCAGTGATGGCGTGATGGCCATCCTCATCACCATCATGGTGCTGGAGCTTAAGCCACCGCACGACCCGACCCCATCCTCGCTCACGCAGATGTGGCCAACCTTTTTCGCTTATGTTCTCAGCTTCGTCATCATTGCAATTTACTGGGTGAACCATCACCACCTGATCCATCTCGTTCAGAAAGTAGACTCCATCATTCTGTGGGCGAACATGAACCTGCTCTTTTGGATCTCGCTGATTCCGTGGGTGACCGTTTACCTCGGCGACAATCACGCTCTTCCCTTTCCGGTTGCTCTCTACGCCGCCGTCTCCGCTGCCGGCGCGATCTCGTTTTTTCTGCTCCGTGCATCGATAGCACGGCATCATCACGAACCCGAGTTCAAAAGACTGAATAAGAGGATGGCGCGCAAAAATCTGATTGCGATTCTCGTCTACCTAGCCGCCATAGCGGCCGTCTTCATCTATGTGCCACTTGCGCTCATCTTGATCGCTCTTCCGGCCCTGATGTATTTTCTGCCGGAGCGGGCAGTGGAGAAGGTCTTGCATGGTGAGTAACTGAACTACGCAAGCTTCGCCTAGATTATATCTACTGAAAATTATAGAGCTAATGCGCGAATATTGTTTCGGTCCGAATTCGGAGTTGCGAGCCGATTGAGTCGATTGCTTTCCTTTTATCTTGCTTGCGTTTCCTCCGCGATCTCGAGCACAATTTTGCCGCGCGTGTGATGCGTCGCCGCCTGCTGAAGTGCTTTGACGACCTCGGTCAGTGGGAACACTTCAGTCACTACCGGCTTGATCTTCTTCGCTTCGATTAATCTTGTGATTTCATCCAGTTCATTCGCGTCTGGCTTAACTGAGATCGATGCGCCCCGGATGCCGTGCTTATCCAGCTCACTCTGATTAAGCCTTGCCACCAAGGTCGCGATGAAGCCGCCCTTCTTCACTACGCCATAAGAGCGAGCCAGCGTATCCTTGCCCACGCTATCGAGCACCACATCGACATCTCTGGCCACATCTTCGAACTTTTGCTTGGTATAATCTACTGCCACATCGGCGCCGAGTTCCTGGAGCAGATCCTGATTCGCAGTTGATGCCGTCGCGATCACGCGCGCGCCCCGAGCTTTGGCGATTTGAATAGCCATCGTTCCCACCCCGCCAGAGCCGCCGTGAATGAGAACGGTCTGACCCGCACTCAACTTCGCGGCATCGATTAGCGCCTGCCACGCCGTCAATGCCACCAACGGCACCGAAGCTGCCTCCGCGTAACTCAACGACTTTGGTTTAATCGCGACCTCGGCTTCAGTCGCGATATCGTATTGAGCGAACCCGCCGCCCCAGAGCACATATCCGTAAATTGGGTCGCCTACTTTGAGCTTGCTGATCTTTGCTCCCGTTTGCTCCACGGTCCCAGCGATATCGTAACCCGGCGTCAAAGGCAGATGTGTACCGAATTCCTTCGCATATTTTCCCGAAACAATCAGCGCGTCGACCGGATTCACCCCCGCTCGCAATCACGCGCACGAGAACTTCATTCTCTTTCGGCGCCGGACGCGGTATATCTTCCAACTTCAAAACCTCGGGAGGACCATAATCGTGTGCGACCATGGCTTTCATCGTAGACGCGCTTCCGGATTCGAGATCCGCCGCCGCACCTTTACGTGGGAGAAGCACGCATGTCGCAAGCGCAAACGTCAACAGGATCGAGGTTTTCATAATCCCGCAAACGTGTCTCGAAACTGCTAATGAAGCCAGTTAATCTGTTCGCTACTTCAGGCGACTTCGGGATTGGAAATCCCGTTCGATCTCTTCAATATCGTCGTATGAAAGTCGCCACTATTATCGCTCGCGTTCTTCTCGGACTTATATTCGTCGTGTTCGGCTCCAACGCATTTTTGCACTTCATCCCGATGCCGCCGCCGCCTCAAAACCTGGCCGGCGATTTTTTGAAAGTGTTCTTCGCCAGTGGCTATGTTTACGTCATCGGCGCGATGCAACTCGCCGGCGGCTTGTTCTTGCTCATCGGCCGCTTTGTTCCGCTGGGCCTTACCATCCTCGCCGCGGTCATCTTCAATATATTGGTCTTCCACACACTCATGGCGCCCGAAGGTTTTGCACCTGCTCTCGTCGTCACGGTCCTCGAGCTCTTCCTCCTCTGGCGTTACCGCGATGCTTTCGCCGGACTTTTGCGCGCGTAATCGTCGAAAAAAATTCCAAACATCTCCTCGGCGCGCGCATAATTACTGATGCTGGTTTCACTTCCTAAGCAATTTTGATTGTAATGGTTTTAACGCTGTGCGAAGAAACGTGAGACGCTTTCCTAGCTCGAATTTGTGACCAGGGATCGGGCACCTGTGGAACGTGAGAAAATCATTTTCCTTCGGAACTTCTAAAGTCAGCGTGCCGGATCGAGCACTCTGCCGCTGAATACGCATGTGCTGCACTAGCCGCTAAAATCTTCGCCTGGTAAAGCCAAGGACAGATCTAACGAAAAATGTCGCTCTTATTTGGGCCGCGGATCTTCCAAGTCGTAATCGGGAGGACGAATACCCGCTCGTAAGTCCGTGATCGCTTTAACCAAGGCACGCGCGGCGTTGCGCGTTTCCTCGAAAAATGGTGCGTCCCGATCCAACTCTTCGTGACTGGTTGCGTAGGGTTTGTAGTAGCCGACGTAACGATCAAAGACCGCGCCTTCGCCGGCAGGGAACAATTTCATGTCGGACAACCAATCGTGCAGGGCGCGTCGGACCGACTCCGCGCCCTCCGTATCCCCATGCACCACGATCGAAAAAGTGCGCCCGGCGAGATGACGTGGATAATGCCAACCTTTTAATTCCAGCGCCTTCGCCTCCTCAGGATTCTTCCCATGGGTGGAAGTTTGATCCGGATTTCCACCGTCGGCGCAAACCAGGCGATCCATCATGAGCTTGAACGTGCTCGGCACCTGATACCAATGGACCGGGGTCACGATCATGATCCCGTGCGCTCCTACCCACCGCGGATACAGCTCGTTCATCCAATCCTGCGATTGGCCGAGGTAATGATTCGGATAACAACTGCACGGCCAGTGACAGAGCGGCATCGCGGTCGAAACGCACGATTTGCATGGGTAAATGACGCGACCGTATTCTGCGGTCAGCACACTGAGATCGAGGAAATCGACTTCAAA
>QHNU01000032.1:0-1870 GCA_003218525.1 Verrucomicrobiota bacterium | reverse complement strand
CAGATTCGTATCGCTTCTGGGCCTCAATTACCGCCTGCCGAGCTTCCAGCCACTCAATCGACACTTCATGCTCGGGATCAGCGAAGCCCGGTCCCGCCTTCCGTGTCCGCGGCGCCTTACGCGAATCACGATACGTTTCCCACCCGATTTCCGCGATTGCATCGAGGTCGGCATCACGTTTCTCAAAAGCCGGATCGTAGAAGCGCTGCCGCCAGCGTTTCAGATATTCTTCCTTTGTGAGCTTCGTCGGCGTCTGTCCCGTGCGCACTTCCGGCAGGGCTGGTAAAGGATCGTTGGTCATAGCGGTGAGCTCCTACGTGGAGGGAGTATACGCACAGCCCGGTCCGGCACGCGCGCATTCGAAAGGTTTTAGCGACAATCTCCGGGTCTTCCCGTAGCGGCCCACTCTATGATCGCCGACTATTCGAGCGGCGAACACTCCTACACTTCTGTCAATAAATTCTGCGAAAAAACTACACGCGCACCCCGAAAACCATGCGAAAGAAATAATAGGCAAGGTTCTCCACTGGTTCCGGCAAACCGGAATTGGTTCCCCGAAAGGGTAAAAACAATGGAGGGCCTTGCTCCTCTCTTTTGCCGACGGATGAGCGGGACGACAAAAAAATCAGCGAAAGCTCGAGGCCGCTCAAGCAACCGGCGATGGTCGGCGAGGGTCACCCAGCACAGTAATGCCTTGGATCTTGAGTCGAGCGTCTTTAAATCGACCGATCCGCATCGGATTGCTCTCTCACTGAAGCGCTCTGCTCAACGTAGCAATCGGCGCAAAGGCACGCCCTATCAATCAGCGATGTCGATGCTGAATTTCTATATCAATCGTGCCGGCAAAAATCTGCCGCAAAAACAAAAGCGCGTTCTCAAACGTGCCAAAGGCGATCTGCGAGCGTTGTTTGGCCGAGCATAGGGGTGAATTAGCCACTCGCTAATATGGCGGATGTCAGACGTAATCATATCCAAGATCGCCCGACAGAGCGAGGCGGCTACAATCTTGTAGCCACTGCGCTGTGTTGCCGTGAATCAATGGTTAATGAGAACCCAAACATAATCATGCCCGAGAACGCCTCGGCAGACCGAGGCAGCTACCATCGTGTAGCCACACCGCTCCGTCGCCGTGGATCAATCTTCAGTTCGGTCGCCACCGCGACACGGACTCGTCCCGTGGTCAGCTCCCACCGATGCTAAAGAAATGCGGCTTGGCCGGCAAAATTTTGACATCCGCCGCAATGGCCTTCGCGCCTCCGAGCCAAAAGATGGTACACGACGCGATTGGCGATCTGAACGGATTCCCAGTTAACCTTCAGCGCGCCTTCGCCCCCAACGCCGACAGTTTTGATCCGATTCCGAATCCGGAGCCGAATGACTGGCTCGCTGTCCACAATGAGGCAGGGCAGACGTTCGATGAATTCAAAGCGTCACATTCTAATCGACCCACGCAAAGCCGGCGCATTATTTATCTCCAACCGCTTGGCGACTTTGCGCCCGATTGCAGCCCATCTATCGATAAGCTGCGCGAGTTCGCCGCCGCATTTTTTACGATGGAAGTGAAGGCACTTCCGCGAATCCCGATCCAATCCGCAAAGTTCGCCACGCGGCAAAATCCACTTAACGGCAACCAGCAACTTCTGACCGGCGATGTCCTCACGTTTTTAACGACTCGCCTTCCCGCGGACGCTTTCTGCATTTTGGCGATCACAATGGAAGACCTCTACCCGGAGCCGTCCTGGAACTTCGTTTTCGGGCAGGCATCGCTCCGCGACCGCGTCGGTATCTATAGCTTCGCCCGCTACGACCCCGCCTTTTATGGTGAACCACGTGCGGCCGGATACGATATCCTCTTGCTGCGGCGAAGTTG
>QHNU01000050.1:8515-11277 GCA_003218525.1 Verrucomicrobiota bacterium | reverse complement strand
CCGATAGATGCACGGCCTGCGGCGTGCGAACCCAATGAGGTTCGCTCGCGTTTACCAGGAACCGGCGACGCCGCCGGAAACTCCGCCCCGTCTTGCCGGAAATAGCTCAATCGACATGCCGCCGCATTATGCAAACGAACCAAAAAAAATGCGAAAACTCGCATCATATTTCCAAAAATCTGATTGTTAAAGGCGGATGTGGAAAATTGAAGATTCCCGACATCGTTAACGCCGCACTATCGGCGGGCAAACCGTTATTGCAAGCAACCGCTATTTGTTGCGCGGACCGAGCAGTTTGTCCCGAATAGAATAGTAGCGTGACTTGATATACTGCTTTGGTCGCTCCTGCCGAACCGGCCTCGCCCAATGCGAGGCAAACCGCCGCCGCGCCAATCGAGGCTCATAGCCGAAATGCGGCATTAATTCCCGGCAATGCCATTCGACTCTCTTCAGGTGTTAGCTCGCCCTCCCAGCTTCGCGCTCGCTCGGAACTGATTGTTGTGAAATCGCGTGCCGTAGCCGAATTGCCCGGCCACACCTTCCCCGCTTTGGTTGGGGTGAGGACGACTTCTCGCTCGAAGCGAATACCGAGGTACTCGCACACGCGAGCCATCGCCAGCGCCGGGTCAGCCACCAAATCCTCGTAGCGTGTCAAGATGGCTGGGATCTCACCAGCTTCAGCCCGCAATCCCAAACGGGCCGCCTGCAGCCAGTGAGATACACAGTAATAGGCAGAGAATTGTCGTGTTTTTCGCGTTCTCTCGAGCGCGATCTGCGCCGCCAGGACAGCTCGCGGATCGCGGATCGTGAGCAGAATCTTTGAATTGGGAAAACGCTCAAGAATCTGTGGAATGAAACGACGATTGGCCGGGGTTTTCTCGATCCAGCGAACGATCGAATCGAGCGGACGACCAAGGGTGGCGGCGTAAGCTTCGACCATAATTACGAGCAGGTCCCTATCTGCATTTTTCGGGTGAAATGCCGCCCCTTCGAAACGATCGCGGAATTCGGCCCTTGGAAAATGGCTATAATTGACTTTTTCCCATTCCGGTTCTCCCATTCCGGAGCTCCACCGAAAAGCACCCGTGAGAGCGCCTGTTTCGTTAAATAATCAACCTGGGCCCGCCGCCCAGCTCGGCCGTACTTGTTAAGAGCCGTGGGGAAATAGGCCGTCTCCTCGGGCAGGACCAGCAGCTGGGGATGACCGTCAAGCAACGCTATCAGCAAAGTTGTGCCCGATTTAGCCTGACCAGCAGCGAAGCAGGCGCGTTGGTCTAAAGGAAGCGACTCACTCATATTCGGTGCGTCTTCCGAAACCATTTGATAAATCGCGGCAACCCGTCGCGCAGTTTAGTGGTCGGCCGATAATTTAATAGCCGGGCTGCCTTGGAAATGTCGGCACAGGTCACCGGGACATCGCCGGCTTGCTCTGGCAGCCGATTAATCTTTGCTTTTTTACCGGCCACTAATTCGATTTCAGCGATTAACTCTTTCAGTTGGACGGTCTCGTTTTCCCCAAGATTGAAGATCTCAAATGGCGCCCCTTTATATCTCAGCGCAGCAATTACTCCTTGGATGATGTCGTCGATGTAAGTGTAATCGCGCCGAGTCGTGCCGTCGCCGAACTGGTCTATCGGTTCGCCGCGGAGAATGCGGTGGGTGAATTTGTGAATCGCTAGATCGGGCCGCTGCCGTGGTCCGTAAACTGTGAAGAAGGAAGGGCAACGACCTGCATCTGGTACAGATGGGAAAAGGTCGAACAGAGAAATTCGCCGGCAATCTTCGTCGCGGCATAGGGGCTGATAGTCTGGGTAAGATGGAAATCTTCCGAAAAAGGCACCTTTTTGCAGATGCCGTAAACGGAAGAACTCGACGCAAAAATAAAGCGCTCGATTCCAACGATACGCGCCGCCTCCAGCAAATGCAGCGAGCCGTTTACATTTGTGTCGTAATATAACAGAGGCTGCGCAATGGAAGGGCGAACACCGGCTCGGGCGGCAAGGTGCGCGATGGCATCGAACTTCTCGCGATGAAAGAGTGCTCGAACGGCGTTGTTGTCGCGCAAATCGATTTGAAAAACCGGTGCGTTCTTCTGAAGGCCAGCAATATTCGACCGCTTAATTTGCGGGTCGTAAAAATCATTGAAATCATCGAGGATTGCGGCCTCGTGGCCTTCAGCGAGTAATTTCTCGACCAGATGGGAGCCGATGAACCCCGCGCCGCCGGTGACGAGAATCCGCATCAGCCGAGCGTAAGGACGAAGCGAAACAGCGGCAAGAAGGTTACGATCGGAGCAACGTAGAATGAATCCGCCCTACCTTCGATCCCCGGCCGGCGCCGGCTTATCGAGAGCCCGCCAGCAATACCACGCCACGGCAGAGCGATAAGGGCGCCATTTTTCTCCCTGCCGGAGCATCTGTTTCGGTGTCGGTAACTTTCGTTTGCCGAAAATTTTCGCGAAGCCTTTTCGGACACCGTAGTCATGCACCGGCCAGACGTCCGGCCGGCCGAGCTCAAAGAGCAAGAGCATCTCCGCTGTCCACCGCCCGATGCCGCGCACTTGAATTAAGCGCTCAATGATCTCCTTGTCGGTCATTTTTGCTAGTTGACCCGTGGTTGGAACTGTGCGGTCGATCGTTTTCGCCGCCAGATCCTTTAGCGCCGCTACCTTGCTGCGGGATAAACCGGCAGCGCGAAATTTTTCGTCGGCCGTTTCGAGGACAAGTTTGGGATTGAGGAATTTGCGTTTCGGAAAAAGCGCT
>QHNU01000050.1:0-8479 GCA_003218525.1 Verrucomicrobiota bacterium | reverse complement strand
AGCTGTTGATAGGCGATTGATTCCGCGAGCGCGTCGAAGGGTCGCACCCCATTTTGCGGCATAAGATCATACCGCCGGCTTGTGGCCATTAACGCGGCAAGACGTTTATCGGTTCCGGCAAGATAACGATGCGCTTCTTCGTGCATGACCCAGAGCTTAGCCGGGCGTTTCGTTGCTCACAATAAACTCACACGCGAAGCAATCGTTCGCCGCGAATCTCTTTTTGCATTCGTTCCATTATGGCGACTCAGCTCATTTATTACGGACACGCTGGTTTCAAATTGATCACACCGGCGGGGAAGATCGTGCTCATCGACCCGTGGTTGAAAAATCCGACGTGGGAGAGCGGTGAGGAGGAGCTAAAGAATCTCACTCGGGTCGATCTGATTTGCCTGACGCACGGCCATTCCGACCACGTTGGCGAATCGGTCGAGATCGCAAAGAAAACGAAAGCGAAGCTCCTAGCCACCTATGATCTGGCGGCGGCGATGCGAACCGTTCTTGGCTATCCGGCCGAGCTGGCCGATTCCGAATTGATCGGACATTTTGGCGGAGAGATGAGCGCTCTCGATGGAGAAGTGACTGCGCGTTTGGTTCCGGCTTGGCACGGCACAGCCATGATGTCGAAGGAAGACAGTGCGCCGATTTACAGCGGAACGCCTAGCGGGATTGTGCTGTCGATTCGGAGCGGTCCAACTCTGTATCACACCGGTGATACGGATTTATTTTCCGACATGGCCCTGGTTTCGCGCTCGACGCCGATTGATTGGATGCTCGTTTGTATGGGTGGCCATTTTACCATGGGTCCCAGCCGCGCCGCCGACGCCATCGAATTCGTCAAGCCGCGCTTCGTTGTTCCCATGCATTTCGGAACTTTCCCGCTACTGAAAGGCACACCCGAGATGCTGGCCGAGGAATTGAAAAAACGTGGGTCCCAAGCTCAACTGCGCGTGATGAAACCGGGCGAAACGATTTCGTTAGCTGCGGCATGAATTGGGCTTAAGAAGTCGCGCACCGGGCAAATTGAAATAGTCGCACGGCAAGGGTCAGATCAGGGAGCCGGAAATGTTGAATTTCGTAAATGGGAAAGCGTCGTCGCTAAGGGAGCGCTTGATCCCAGACGGTTTGTCGCACGCCGCCACAGACTTTGTCGAAACCTTAAAGATCAATTCGATTTCGGAGAAGTCTGTGCGCAGTCGACGCGTGATTACCAAGCGCCGGAATGTTTACGGCGAACGCGCCGCTGATCTGATCAATTTCTACTTTCGCATGGCCGACTTGCCGATTCGTTTTTTGAGCGATATCCGGCAGTGGCGAAGGTGGGAGGCGAAGTGCTTTCAGATGCTGAACGGTGATCACTTTCGCACGTCAGTACGCGATGCACGAACAGTGATGTTGGACAAACTGCCCGGACAAAATCTTTGGGATCACATGAACCAAGGAACGCTGAGCAAACGCATGCTCGAGGCCGCTGCGCGCGAATATCATCGTGCGCATCAGTTTTGGAGCGATGAGTTCGGCGGGGGCTGGTCGCACGGGGACGCATCGATGACGAACGTGGTTTATAACGAAAAGACGAATCGCGCGCGTTTGGTCGATTTCGAAATCATGCACGAAAAGTTGCTGCCGGCCAGACTTCGGCATGCGGACGATTTGCTCGTTTTCTTGCTCGACATGGTCGGAAGAATTTCCAGCACTCACTGGGTGCCATTTGCGACGTGCTTCCTGCGAAGCTACGGAGATGCCAGTGTAATAGCCGAGTTGAGACAGCAGCTCGTTGTTCCGAGCGGGTTGGCACTGATTTGGTGGAATGTCCGAACGAATTTCACCAAAACCGCAAAAATAAACCGCCGCTTTAAGAGTCTTGATCGCTCGCTTACTAAGCTGGGTCTTTACCGGCTAGCCAAAACCGATCGGGCTCGCCAAAAGCGATGCCACTCGAGAAGCTGCCACGTCACTAGCCCGGGAAGGCCCACCGTCAGATCGCGGAATCGCGTGATCAAAGAAATCGCAAAAGCAGCTTCCCCAGGAATGCCGAGAAGATTACCGACGACCAGATAACCGCCTTCCTGGACGCCGAGCGCCCCCGGTACTGGAAAGGCCACTGAACGGATGGTCATAGCCATGCTCTGAAGAATGAGCGCGTTGACAAGCGAGGCTGGCAGTCCCAGCGCGTGGAGCGCAATCCAGATTTCGCCCGAGCTGGCCAGGAGGGAAACCATGGTCCAGGCACAGCACGCCAGCACTCCTCTTCGGCGGCCATAAAGAGCCCGCACGGTTTGGTCCAATGTCGCGCCGCCTTCGACCAGCGAACTCCACTCCGGAGAATTCACTAGTCGCGTGATAATGACACTGACAAAACGAAACATCCCGCGACGTTGCGCGAAATAGAAACCGGCAACGGCAGCGACGCCGATCAATGTTCCCACCAAAGTTGGGCCAACGAAACTGGTGCGGCCGGTTACATTGATTACCAAGGCCAACCCGAGCAGAGTGAAAACAATCTGCGTGACGATGCCAAGAGTGATATCGACGATGATGCTCGCCGCTGCGATGGACAATGGCACACCATTGATGGCAACCAGCCGTGCACGCACGATGTCGCCGCCAACGGTCGCCGACGGCACAAGATTGCTGATCGATTCGCCGATCCAACGCATCCAAAACAAACTCTGCCATCGTGGGCGATCGCCTGGTGGAAAGAGCACCTGCCAGGCAAGAGCGTCGAGCAAAATCGGCAGGAGATGAAAAGCCGCCACTGCCGCGATGCCCCATCCTGCCGTGGCGACTGCCGCACCGACCGACATTACCCCTTGGCGAACAAGCAAGGCGGTGAAAAGCGCCGCCCCCACGAGACCCAGGAAATACGCCGTCAATCGGAGTTTCCTGGGCGTTTTCATTACAGCTGATTCGGATCAGCGCTAGAGGACGCGCTCGGGATATCAGCTCGAAAAACGCGAGCTGCCGCGATTCGCCGATAACGGCGTTTTAGCCTGAGATACTTTGCCGGCGATCGGCTACAGGTTCGACCGGTACGAGAATAACCCCACCGCTGGACGCAGGCACCAGCTCCGGCGTCACCACGGATCCTGGACTGCGTCTGCGCATCAGCCTTCCCGTAATCAAGCAAAACATCAGCCAGAAGCTTCCAAAAAAAATGGCGGCCAGAACGTCCGTTAAGTAATGCGCACCCAGTGCGATTCGGCTAAATCCAACCGACAAGATGAGCACTGTGGTAGTCGCAATGACCAGCGCACGGCGGTCCCGCCTTTTTATTAGCGGAAGGATAAAGAGGGCGAGCTGTCCATAGAGCAGGGTCGCGCCGATGGTGTGGCCACTGGCAAAACTATAGCCCGACCAGTCCACGAAGGCGCCATCGACATAGGGACGATGGCGATGAACAAGGAGCTTCACCATTTCATTCAGCAACATGCCGCCGGGCACCGCGACGACCAATGTGAGAAGCGACGGCCACCAGCGCTTCCATATAAAAAACAAAACGATCGCAAACAGAAGGATCCCAATGCACTCACTGGAACCGGGTTCGCTTAACGCCCGTAATATCGTCACAAACGTTTGCGTGAGATGCTGGTGGAACCAGGTTGCCGCTTGCGTGTCGGGACCGGCCAATGGATTCATCATGCCAAGGGCCGCACAGATCGGGGGGAGACTAAATGAGGGGGTCACAAAAAGGGGCCAAATAGGGTATTCATCATTTCGGGTTGGTCAAGTCTAATGTTCTAATGCCGCACGGCCCATGCCACAGAGCCTCGGCGCCGCGGCGTGGCAGTTGCTTTTAAATGATCACTTGCTGAGATCATGGTACTTCGATACATCAACTTCCACACGCCCGTCCGATACACTGCTGTTCCGCTTATCCAAAAGGTGCTATGCAAAGAATTCGATCCTCGATCTTAATCGCTTTTCTCGTGGTCAACGCAGTGGCGTTTGGCGGTCCGACGCCCGAGCCACAACCAGCGCCCACACCGGCGGACCAAAACTCACACGATCTTTTCTCATTCGAATCGACCTACACCTTCAATAGCGATTTTCACGAAACGAAACTCGGTAATGGCGAGTCGCTCTACGACGATTTCAGCTACGACCATCGCTTTCTCATTACCGGCAAATGGTATTTCCGGGCCGGTGTCGAGTACGAGCGATTCGATTTCGGCGGCTCCGAAAACGGCCTGCCTAATCATTTGCAATCGGCCTATGCTCATCTCGCGCTCGAATACGTGGTTCACGATCATGCCGGCGCGGGCATCGAGCTGGACCCGGGCGTGTATTTTCAAAACAGGATCACCGGCGACGCCGTTGATGTGCCGTGGAAGATTTTCGTCAGCTTCCCCCTCAAGAAGGACAAAGTTTTTGGTGTGATCGGATTGGGCGGCGCCCTTTATCAGCATCCAATCGTGGCTCCCGGCGGTGGCATTATCTGGCTAATCAGCGATAAAACGCGGCTGGAAGGGGTGTTTCCGAAGCCGGCGCTCGTTTACGAGCCGAATGATGATTGGCAGTTTCGACTGTTGGGTGAGCTATATTACGAGAGCTTCCGCACCGATGATGTGCTGACAACCGAGCACAAACTGCAACTTCACAATGCCATCGTCGAATACAATGAGGATCGCGTCGGCTTACAGGCAAAGTATTCCGGAATCAAACCGTTCCAAATTATCGCTGGAGCCGGCTGCACAGTCAGACGCGAGTTCGATTTTTTTCGCGCCCATCAACGCGTAGTGGCCGATCCGGCCCCTTACGTCCGGCTTTCAGTCGAAGCAAAATTCTAAGGAAAAATCTCGTCGAGCTTTCTCGCCAGGCTTTGACTGCCGCGAACCTTTAATCGGCCGGTCAAGAAAGCCCATTTACCGCCCAGCGTGCCATTGGATAGGGCAACCCAACTCTGATCGCTGGCGATGAATGTCACGTTTGGATTCTCGATCCTGCCACGGCCCATTTCGAATTTTCCATCATTCACATCAATCCACCATTGCCCACCATTGGGCCCGCTCAGATCCCATTGATAGCGCGCATGGACTCCTTTGGCCTTCTCCGCACGGAAACTATGGCGCATACCATCAAACACTTCCTGCGGAGTCGAATTGGGCGGCCCGCTTGAGGTTGCGCCTACCGCCTGCAGACAAAGCGCTGCCATCAAAACCATTGCTGCCCAGCAGAATCGCAGCCGCGTGAGTCGCATACTGATCACCAAAGACGGATCGATTTTACCACTCAAACCGGCTGCCTACCGCGCGCCGGATTGGCCCGCTCCTATTGCTCGATTCGCTTCAGGAGGACCGCCGCTCCGATAAAGGTTATGATGGCGCCGAGCAACATCACAACCAGATCAATTCCGTAAAAGGACGGACCGGCTTGATACAAATTCACCAAGCGAAAAGCGCGACAAAAATGCGTCAGAGGGAAAATCTCCGCCACGCCTTGAATGAAGGCCGGCAAATGTTCAAGGGGAGCGAAGGCCCCGGAAAGAACAAAGACCGGTAGAAGAAAAAAGACAGAAAATTGAATGGCTTGAGTTTGGGTCCGCGAGATGGCGGAAATGAGCAAACCAAGCCCGAGCGAACAAAGCAAAAAGAGAAGGCAAACGACCGCAAGCACGAGCGGAGAGATCAGCTTTACTTCAAAGTGAAACGCGATCAGCAGCAGAATGATGAGAATAATCAGTGCTGAAATGGCGAGATAGGGCACGATTTTGCCGAGCACGATCTCGCTGCGGCGCAGTGACGTGACCATTAATTGGTAAAGTGTGCCCGATTCGCGTTCGCGCGCGATCGTGCATGCCATCAATGTGACGGTGAGCAATTGCAGAATTAACCCAATGATTCCTGGCGTGACGTAATCGATGAAGCGCGACTTCGGGTTATAAAGGATCTCTGGTTTAACCTCCCATTGGCTCATGGCTGAGGTGAACTGCTTTCGCACTTCGACCGGCAGCTTTTTACCGAGCTCGAAGACTTCTTCGGGCAATGAATCGATCATTACCTGCCGCTCGCCCAATTGGAATTCGCCCAGGCTGCGCTGAAGCGAGCCGGTAAGAGCGTCGGCGGTGTTGGTGTCGCTTCCATCGACGTAAAAAGGGAGCGGTTTTGGATCGCCGTTACTAAGAGTTTCGCTCCAACCGGCCGGAATAACGAGCGCGGCTTGCACGTGGCGGCCGATTAAATCCCCCTCATTCTGCGTCTCCGGCGGCGCGATTTTCCAGGCGAATGTCTTATTTTTTAAGGCGAGATCAACGAATCGCTGAGTGCGCTCGGTCTGGTCGCGATTGATTAAAAGCGCGGGAACGTTCGTCGGCTCACCGGTTTCAAAAGCGTAACCAAAGATCAGGGTGAAGAGGGGCGGTAAAATCAATAATAGGACAAGCACCCTTCGATCGCGAACGATGTGCAAAAATTCTTTGCGCGCGACGCTTGCAACGGCCCTAAGGGAGATTCGCTTCATGAGGTCGGCCCAATCATCGCGTCGTAACCTTGGGAGTAGGCGTTGAATACATCTTCCATGTCCGGCTCGACCCAGCGTTCGCCTTTTAGGTGCAAATCGGGAAATGGCCACTGTGAGCGCCAACTCTCGAGTAGTCCTTCCGGATCCGCCGAATAAATGCGCAGTCGTCCACTGCGGAGCGAGACCCCGAGCACGCCGGGAGCATTGCGCAATTCGACCAGTGCAGACATGATCGGTTCGATGTACAGCTCCAGCAGGCGCACGCGAAAAGAATGAATGAGTGAGCGCGGTGTCGCTTTCGCCAGCAGACTGCCGCGAGCCAGAAAACCGACCTCGGTACAACGTTCGGCCTCATCCATGTAGTGGGTGGTCACGAAAATCGTGACGCCGCGATGACTGAAATTGTAGAGCAAATCCCAAATCTGCTGTCGATGCACCGGATCGAGGCCGGAGGTAGGCTCGTCCAAGAAAAGCAGCGGCGGGTCGTGAATGATCGCACAACCGAGGGAAAGCAATTGACGCATGCCACCGGATAGACTACCGGCGGGGGCGTCGCGTTTTGTTTCCAAATCGATCAAGCTCAGGACGTGTTTGATTCGCGGCTCGACCTGACGTGGAGACATACGATGGGCGCCAGCAAAAAAGCGAAAATTTTCCGCGACTGTCAGGTCTCGATACAGACTGAAACGCTGAGCGACGTAACCGAATTTGGAGCGCACGATGTGACGCTTCCGCCAAACGTCGGCGCCGGCAATGGTGGCGGAGCCCCGCGTTGGCCGGGTCAACCCACACAGCATGCGCATCGTGGTCGTCTTCCCCGCCCCATTGGCGCCGACGAAACCGAAGATGGTCCCGGGATTAATGTCGAACGTAAGATCACGCACGGCATCGAAACGACCGTAGCTCTTGCTCAAGGCGTTTAGCGAAATCACCGGGCTTGTCATGGCCCTTGTATTGCGATGTCATGGCCGAATTTGCAACCGTAGTGCTGTCGTCTAGAAGTTTGCCTATGAGAAACGTCCACCCGATCTACGTTTCGGTCGCCGTCTTGCTGATGCTGATCCCGCGCCCTGTGTCAGCCGATCCGCTTTCCGAACTCAGCAGTTTTTCGGTTTTCAATAAAATCGATCTTACGCAGCTCGCGAAAACGGATGTCAACACGGCGCACGGTCCGCCAATGAATAACTCTCGCTATCTTTCGGTGCAAAGCTGTTACGTCGTGTCAGGCACACCAGGACAGCACCTCGAGGCATTACGGAAGTGGAATCCGAGCGCACATCGCGAGCTGAAGGTTTTCATGCATGCCGATGTGCCGGGATCGCCGACGGAAGCGGCATTCGCAAAAATCAAGAACGCCCCAGACAACGCCGCCATGCGCGCCTTTGTCGCTGCCACCAACAAAATGTCGGCCGAGCTTCAGCTCAGCCGTGAGGAAGCGGCCCGGTGGAAACCCGGAGACGGCACACTTGCGGGAGCGGTTGGTGATTTCTGGATCAATGTGTTGACGGGCCGAGCACGGGCGTTCGCATCCGGCGGGACATCTGGCCTCGCTCCCTACGATCACACGGGAAATGCGGTTCGGGCGGGCGAGGAACTGAACGGTTTGCTTCGCGAACAGGGCAAAATCCGAAAACAGTTTGCGGGACTTCTCGACAGTACCGGCATTGGACGCGGTAGTGGCTCGCTCAAGCCGGAATTGTATTGGGAAATGCTCAATGTGGAGGACATGGGGGTCGCTTCGCTGGGGGCATTCTATGGGCGGGCAAGTGGCGGCGGGGCACAGGCAGCGGATGTATTTTATTATGCAAGCGGGAGCTATTACGCCACCCTCGCTCTCTATCAGATGTGGCCGGTAGAGGTGAACGGGAAGGCATCGACGCTCGTCTGGCGTGGCGATATGATCTCATCAGCCTCGCTCGCCACATTACGAGGCGTGGAAAAGCTTGGCTCGGAATCGGCAATGATGAAGGATGTGGCGAAATCGATTACCCTCTTCCGCAAAGATAGCGGCCGGTGAAAC
>QHNU01000089.1 GCA_003218525.1 Verrucomicrobiota bacterium | reverse complement strand
TGAAACAATCGATGCGATCGAGGTGGCGTATGGCGATTACCAATTCAATACCGTGGCTCAACGGATCTACGATTTCGTTTGGAGCGATTATTGCGATTGGTTTGTGGAAGCGGCCAAGACAGACATTTTTGGCGACGATCAGCTGCGCAAAAAAGCCGCGTTGGCCACGATGGATCATGTCACCTCAGCAGTGCTCCGGTTGTTGCATCCATTTATGCCGCACATCACGGAGGAGCTTTGGACCCTCATGGGATTCGCCAAGAACAAAAACGTCTTTCTCGATTTCGTCCCTCTGCCGGCGCGAATTGATCTTGGTGATGAGGAGCGCGCGAAAACGGCGCAGTCAAGGGTCCGCGGCATCTACGCGCTGGTCGAAGCGGGCCGAAATTTGCGCGCGGAGGCCGGTCGGAGGCGGCGTGGATTCAGAATGAGAGTCCTACTATTAGCCGGCTGCTGAACGCGGAGTCGCTCGAAATTAATCCAAAAATCCAACCGCCGGCGGGTTCATCTCTCGCTGCGGCGAGCTTAGGCGAATTATCTCTGGTTATAGGTGAGGGAGATCGTGCTGCTGAGCGGGAAAGACTCGAAAAAGAGATCGCGAAGTTGGAGGCTGACTTAAAGTCGACCGAGGCAAAGCTGGCGAACAAGTCCTTCGTCGAGCGCGCGCCGAAAAATGTCGTCGAAAAGCATCAGCTGCGCCGCGACGATTTTAGGACGCGGCTAGCACAACTCCGGCAGGCACGAGCTTCCCTGGACCGAACGTCACGCGATAGGAACTGATCTCAGCCCCGCGGTCGCGGAAAAACTTCTCCAATTCAGGTGTGTAGTAAGTACCGTCATACTCACGGTTGAGTTCGAGCCAAACGCGACCCTGCGGCGTCAGGCGTCTGGCAACATCATCCAAGAAATAATCCCATTCGGGAGGCCCCCACAGCTTGTCGCTCTTATGGTTGTTGAAGCAAATCAGATGCGCCGTGATGAGATCGAACTTGCGATCGAAATTCGGTAGCGACTGAAAGGCCTGGACGCGCGCGACCACGCGTGGAACGCGCAGCAATTCGATCAACTCCCGAAACATGGGCATATTGTCGACATCAAGCCCAAGCACATTGTGGCCAAGCATCTTGGAGATGTAGAGGAAGTAACCGGCACCGCAGCCAATATCGAGGATGTTGCTGGGCGGCGCGTAATCGAGTTCGAGCTCACGGACGCGTTGCAGGTTGATCTGCATCCATGTTTCGAGGTCGAGATATTTCGGTGGAGCATCACCGGGATCTTCCACTGCATATTTCCTCCGAATTTCCTCGAATGCTGTCGCATCAATGGAAGCGATTATGGCAGCCGTCGTGATACGGGCAGGAAATCGCCGGTTGCGCAGAAAAGCGCGCGTGTGTCGCTTCGCGCTTCCAAAAGCTTCGCCGCTAATTACCTTGCCAATTTTGTGCGAAAAACGCATTTGGGAAGCGCTCCGTAACGTGATGTTACCCTCGTGTCAATCGCCATCCGGTGATAGCGAAAACTGCAGCTGCTTGGTAGAGTAGAACAGGAATGAGCCTTTGGAAAAAGTTGCTTTGGATCGCAGTGACACTGCTCGGGTTTACTTCCGTCGCGATCCTGGCGATGTCGCGTGGCGAGCAGATCAATGCTCTCTGGATCATCATTGCGGGACTATGCGCTTTCGCTATTAGCTATCGCTTCTATTCAAAATGGCTGGCGACGAAGGTGCTTGTGCTGAATGACGAGCGTGCGACTCCGGCCCTGGTGCAAAACGATGGCAAAGATTTCGTGCCCACGAGTCGGTGGATGGTTTTCGGCCATCACTTTGCTGCAATCGCGGGACCAGGCCCGCTGGTTGGTCCTGTCCTGGCGGCGCAATTCGGCTTTTTGCCAGGCACTCTCTGGATACTGATCGGTGCGACGCTGGGCGGTGGTGTGCACGACATGATTGTGCTCTTTGCCTCGGTGCGGCGGCGCGGGAAGACCCTCGGACAAATGGTGAAAGAGGAAATTGGGCGCACCGTGGGGGCGCTGGCGCTGGTCAGTGTGCTTGCGATCATGATCATTTTGATGGCCGTGCTGGCGTTGGTCGTTGTGCAAGCACTGGCAAAAAGTCCATGGGGGGTTTTCACCATCGCGATGACCATTCCAATCGCCTTTCTGATGGGAGCGGGTTTGCGAAGCGGAAAAGTCAGCGTCAGCTGGGTCACTGCGTTTGGTGTCATTGGATTGTTTTTCGCGGTTTGGGCAGGACAATTTCTAAGTCATTTTCCAGCGCTCGAAGCGTGGTTTCGTCAGAGCGACAAATGGCTGGCCTGGGCGATCATGATTTACGGGCTGGCGGCCTCCATTCTGCCGGTCTGGATGCTGCTAACACCTCGTGATTATCTCAGCACATTTCTGAAACTTGGGACGGTGGCTGCTCTGGCCGTGGCTGTGGTCTTGATTCACCCAGTGCTGCAAATGCCTGCGTTGACCAAATTCATTGATGGAAGCGGTTTAGTTTTCGCCGGACCGGTTTTCCCATTCGTCTGCATCACCATTGCTTGCGGCGCGGTCTCGGGATTTCACTCCCTGATCGCTTCGGGAACGACGCCAAAGATGCTCGAGCGCGAATCGCGTATTCGCGACATCGGCTACGGCGCGATGGTGACAGAGATGATGGTTGCGCTGATGGCGATGATCGCGGCGTGCGTGCTACAACCGGGTGAATATTTCGCCATTAACGTCAAAGGCGCGCCGGCGGAGGTGGTGGCGGAAGTTTCCGCAGCTGGTTTTCCCGTAACCGAAGCACAGATGACAGATCTCGCCCACAACCTCGGGGAGCAAACCATGTTTGGGCGCGCGGGCGGTGCACCGACCTTTGCCGTCGGCATGGCACACATGTTCGCCCGAGTCTCGACGAGCCCGACTGCCCTCGGGCTGTGGTATCACTTCGCCATCATGTTTGAGGCCTTGTTCATCCTGACAACGATCGACGCCGGCACACGAGTGGGCCGATTTTTGCTCCAAGATTTGCTCGGGAATTTGTGGCGACCGCTTGGCGACACTCGCTCCTGGATGGCAAATTTTGTTTCGAGCGTGCTGCTGGTTGCAGCTTGGGGTTGGTTCTTGTATCAGGGTATCATCGATCCGCTCGGCGGGATTAATACCCTTTGGCCGCTTTTCGGACTCGCCAATCAATTGCTGTCGGTCATCGCCCTTTGTCTCGGGACAACCTTGCTCATCAAGATGGCTAAGACACGTTACGTGTGGATCACCATCGCACCACTGCTGTTCATGTGCGCTGTCACGTTCTCCGCCGGGTACATGAAAATCTTTTCCCCAGACCCGAAACTTGGTTTTCTCTCCGGCGCGCGCTCACTGATCGAAAACGGCGCGGGTATCGCGAATGCGAGCAAAGGGGTCGATCTTGCACGACAGGCCGCAATCTGGCGGTTCGATGCCATCGTTGCCGCACTTTTTCTATTGCTTGTGCTGTCGATCGTAATCGGATCGGCTATGCAGTGGTACCGGCTCGTTATCGGCAGCAGGCGAGTTGACTTACACGAAAGCGAATTCGTCCCGCTGGCGGAAGTGGCGCGCTGACCAGCAGGAATTCGCCACAGGGTCGGGCTGGCGGTTATGGCCCGGCAAGTGGTGCGAAAGCATGATCAAAAACATAGTCGGCGATGCGCTGACCCTGTGCAATACCTTGGGTTTTGTCGAAGCGCCAGTGAATGCCGAGATAGATTCGGCTTTGCCCGTTCTCTTCTTCCGCTTGCGACAAATTGGAGAAGTGCCGCGGCATATAAGGCCGCACATTACCGTTGCGATCTTTAGTTACGCCATTGAATTCATCCGAGACGAACGTGAACGCGATGTTATCTGTTCCGTAGAAACGGCGAATGGTTTGGAAGAGCGCTCCTCCAATCGTTGCATGGCCGGACGGATAGGATGGAAAAGGCGGGGTAAAGTTCGGTCCATTCAAATTACTGGCTGGTGCGCCCAATGGCGTAAAGGTTAGATCTCCTACGGTAGCAGCATTGCCGTCGCCGAGACCAGTCGGTCCGGTTCCCGGGTCTGATTCGCGAATACCGGTAATCGGGCGCCACAAATCGTAGTGATACTTCGATTCCCAACACGAAATCGCTGCGTCTGCCATGGCAACGTTTGCTAAAGCGAGTAAGCGCGCCAGCTCGACCGGACTCAAGCGTGTCTGATCGCCGATTTTCATCGCGATTTGGTTATACAGGCGGGGCGGAGCGCACAGGCTCGGTGTGCCGTCGTAGGCCCAAAATGTACCGATAAGGGTTTGCTCGGCAGTGCGTTGCGTTGGTGTGATCACCCCATCGCCGCCAAGATTTTTTGCCTCCTGATAGGCGGCAGCGTATGCCGGGCTGGTCAGTCTCGGCGGAGCAGGTGCACGGAATTGCGTGCCCGATTGAATTACAAAGGGTTTGCACTGGCCCCAGTGGGCACCGAGGGCTAGCGGAATAAGGCTGATTGGATCCTGCCGCCAGCGACCGGGAAGGTTACTCGTGATGTAATTGATCCCGACACGCAATTCGGGAAGTTCTGCACCGTCATCGACACGTGACGCGAGCAGGGCGGCGGCGACTTGGCGTCCTAATGCAATTCCGCCGGTCTTCTGCTGTGCGCTGCTGACCCGTGCGAGCTCCTCGGCAAGTGCGGTATCGAAGCTCGGCTTTTGGGAGGGATAAAGCGAAGCAAGGGTGTCATGTGCAGCCTGACCGACGGCGGCCCGAAGAGAAACACTTTGCTGGGAGGCTTTGATTCCTGTGAAGCTCTGATACTGGCCGGTAACGGCATCGATTGCATCGAAAATTGCAACGTGCACAATCGCCATCGCACGGCTGGCGCGGCCTGGCCCGAATTGTTCGCCAAAAACTCGATTTTCCCCCGGCGCAACTGGCGTGTGGTCCAAACCAGTGGCATCGATGGCAACTTGGCTCCAGCGATGGACTGCCTCAGAAGCAGCAACGCGCTGCGGAGTCGCCGATTCTGCCCTGTGGAATCTTGGGCCATATGCTCCGGAGAAACTGCCGACCGGTGAGCGGGCAACCGCGCTGGCGGAGAAGAGGACAAAAATAAAAGGGGTGATCTTCATACAGGAAATATGGGACTTGTGGAAAACAGCGGTGAATTCGCCTTTGCGGAGACGCCGAACATGTGTGTCTCCCGTCAGAACGCAACCAAAATTTGCGCCCGATTATTGGGGTGCGAATCTATTTGCGCCGCAACGGTACGATTATCTCCTGGTCGCGTCGGATAAGAATCACCCGACCGTCCTGAATCGCTTTGACCGTAATTTGATAGAGCTGATTGCCCAGTTGTAACCCAAACTGCTGACCTTCTCCGATGGTCTTTCCATTGATTATAGCGAAATGCGCACCCGGATCGAGCGTAATAGAGCTAACGACGAATGCATTGGAGGAAATCTTGGCTCCGGCATTTTCGACGTTGGAGGTCGAAATTTTGGCCGTTGGTTTCCACCCGATCGGCCAAAAAGGGTTGCGTGCTTCGGCTTCCTCGTTGAAGGCGGAGCGATGTTTCAGCTCGATTTTTGGCGTTTCTTCGGCGAACACCGGCGCGCCGCAGACGAAGAGGCAAATGAACAAAATCTTTTTCATTTCTTTCCAATGACCGTTAGCGCAGTCATGGAGACCTGCTGAAATTCCGGATCTTCGGTACCGGCGTGGATATGCAACCGAGTCACTGACAGCAAAGGCTCGGAATTTTCCAACGCCGCAAGGGCCCGGCCGAGCGTGCCAAAATCGGCCTGGGGCAAGTCGATGATCCAAGTGTATTTATTCCATGAGGAAAGTTCCTTTTCCGTGAAACCTGCCGTTCCCTCGAGCCGAGCAGAGGACTTGTCGATCTGCTGATTAGAAAAGAACACTCTGATCCGAGGCGGAAACCAAGCGATCGGCGCGCCCTCCGGATAGAGCGCCATCAAAGCATCGTAGCGAGCCGTTGCCGCGCGCGCATTTGTCTCGAGCTTGGTCACGTTCGCGATCTCTGTCTTCGACGATGCCACCTTATTTTGGAACTCGGCCATTCTTCCAGCCATCGAATAACGGCTCTTATTCAGTGGTCCGAGGAAGAACACAAAGTAGACGTAAAGCAGCCCAATAACGCCAAAGGCGCCGAGTATGATTTTCTTGGTTTGCTCTTTATTCAAATTACGACTCCTCTTTTTTCGATTTGCTCTTGCGTTCGGCCGGCCGGGACGCTGGAGTCTTCGCCCCTGTATTCAAATTAACCGATATAATAAAGTGCGCGGCTGCAACGTTATTGCCGCCCACGCTAACCAGAGTATCGAGATCTTCCAAAGTCCTGAATTCCACTTTAAGTCCAGGCTGTTCCTTACCTAACTGCTCGAGTAACAGTTGGCGGAAATCCTCAGCCACGGCCCGCGGCTCACGTCCGGCGGCTGTTCCTTCAAGGGATATGGTGGTGGCCTTGTTCGACTCGTCGATCATTCCGTCAAGATTGGTGATCTGGAGATTTGGTGTGACGCAGCGGGAAATCGTTTCCAGGATCGGTGCCCAGAAGAAACGACTATCGATAAATTGATCGAGCGTCCTGGCGGTACTGATGATTCCGTTGAGTTGCTCGGCTCGTTTTTGTGCGGCCGAAACTTGCGGTTCGACTTTGGCCCAATCGCGTTCGACCGCGCTGAGGTGAGCTTTGATGGTGAGCGTGCGGTAGGCGCTCCAGAGATAATTCAGGGCTAACAGGCCGGCCAAGCCAGCGGCCACATACATACTGATTTTGAGCGGGTCACGCTTGCGTTGGCGTTCCTGCGAAATTTCTTCGTGAAGGAGATTGAGTTGCAGGGGCATGACCGTTAACTGCGGAGGTACTCAAAAGCAGCCCCGCAGGCGACATTGAGTGAGGTAAATTCGTTCTGGAGCGTCTTACGCTTTGCCATTGCCAGTGCCACTTCGCAGTTCTCGAGCGGGTCCCAAATTTCGCAGGGCAAGCTCAACTCGTCGCTCAGGATTTGCAGAATCATTTCTGCGCGGGAGAGTCCGCCCGAAACAAAGATGCGATGAATCGGTGTCTCGTGCTGACCTTCAAAGAAGCCAATTGAGTTTCGCACTTCGGTCGCGAGTCTGGTCAGGGTAGTTCGGCAAATTTCCGCCATCCCGGCATCGCCCGTCTTGACCATGAGATGGGCCGCATTCACGTCGAGCGCGCCGTCAGCGGTGAGCGCCTGGGTAAAATGTTTCCCGCCATAGTCGAAGGACCGAGTGAAGGTGAGTTCGCCATTTCGCCCGATCAGGACGGTGCTTTGCAGGTGTCCCATATCGAGCAAAAGAAACGCCTCCTTCCCGTGCACTTCTGGATAAGCAAATTCAAATGCATTAAGCGAACAGACCGGGGCGAGTTGCAGGATATCTACCGATAAACGGGTCTTGGCCATCGCTTCGGAAATAAGTTTTACTTGCGTGCGCAGCATTCCACCAACGAGATAGCGCATTTGAGTAGTGACGGGTGATTGCACCGTCACATTGGCCTCAAGGTTCGGCGGCGCCGATGACGTTTCCGTCGCCGATCCGTTGGCGGAAATCGCGGCCACGTCGAGCACAAACTCTTTGCAATCTTGGTTAAGCATGCTCAGGCCGTTGTAACGAAGCGCGTTTCGCAACAGTTCGGGTGGTGTACTCGGTTGCTCGATGATACGCAGTAGCGATCCCGGCTCGGAAACGGCGATCGCGCAGTTTCGTGTTTGGCCACCGAGTTCACGGAGTAGTTGCTTGAGTTGTTGAGCAATGGCATCCGGTGTCGCCAGGTCTTCCGGCACGTCGTGCGAGGCAAAACTGGTTAAGACATAGCGAGTCTCACTCTTCTTGCTCAACAGCACGGCTTTATAGCTGCGCTTGCCGAGGTCGATGCCAATGACAGAATTTCCGCGTCTCGCCATGGGATGCTGTTCCTGCATGTAGCGGAAAGCATGCCTGGCGCAGGAGTTATGCCGCGCCGCCAGCCGTCAGCTAAGCCGCGGCCGAAGCCGGGCGGCAGCCAAAAAAACCGCGTTCCTTGATCATTCGTGTTACTTCGGGTGGAACCATTTTTTCCCAGGTGTTGTCGCCGGTCTGCAATTTTGCCAGCGCGTCCGGCGGATAGATCCGCAGGTATTCCGGATGATAATCGCTGATCTCTTCAATGTAGTTATTGTCGATGAGATATTGGAAGAGCGATCTCAGATTGGGTGCGACTTCGATCTGCTTGGCCGTAATGATCTTCCCCGTCCGTTCGTCGATCATCGGGTAAACGTAAAGTTTGAGGGAACCTTTGAACATCCGGCCGAGGGCTTCCAAAATCCCGCCCTCCAAGTTGAGGTAATATTTTTCGTCAAAGATTTCCAAAAGACTCGGGACGCCCATGACCAATCCGATCAAACGGTTGGTGTAACGGGAAAGGTAAGTCGCGAGCCGGTAATATTCGCCAAACTTCGAAATCAAGACCGTCCGTCCAAGAGCGCCGAGGATGTCGACGCGTGCTAAAAAATCCGCGTGATTCAATTGCCCTTCGGCGAGCAAATTCTCAAGTGTCATTTCCATTAGCACCACCAGTTCGCGTTCGTTGCAGCCCGATTCCTGAAGAAATTTTCGCTTGGCCCCGTCCAGCATGTCGTTGGTCGCATACGTCACCGGGCGAAAGCTGCCGCGCTCTACTAAGATCGCTTTTTTGTAAAAGACCTCGGCCGGTTGCACTGTCTCCCCGTCAGACAGGAACATGACCGCATCGGTCAAGCCCTGGCTCACCAGTTGCAAACTCATCAGCCGATTGTCAACGCCGGCAAACGCCGGACCCGAAAATCTGATCATGTCCACTTCAATGCGGCCGGGCGCGATGTTTTCTTGTAACGAAGAGATCAGCTCCTCTGGCTGCTCATGATAGAACGCACCGTGGATGAGATTGACTCCGATCACCCCGAGCACTTCTTGTTGATCGACGTTGGCCTCATCAATCATACGGACGTGGATAATAATCTGGCTTGGTTCACCGCGGTACTCGGTTTGGAAACGGACGCCGAGCCAGCCATGCGCCTCGCTATGCTGCTTAAAGCTTCGTGCCGCTACCGTGTCGGCAAACACGAAGAACGTACGCTGATGACCGAGCTTCTTATCCAACCGCTCGATCAACAAGGTGTATTCATGATCGAGCATTGTCTGTAAACGCTTGCGGCTGACGTAACGATCGGTCGGCCCGTAAATCGCGTCGCTAAAGGTCATATCGTAGGCCGACATCGTCTTTGCGATTGTCCCGGACGCGCCCCCCACATGGAAAAACCGCCGCGCTACTTCCTGGCCGGCGCCGATCTCGGCAAAGGTGCCGTAGCGCTTCCCATCCAGATTAATTTGGAACGCCTTCCTGTTCGTTCCGACATCCATCTCGGCCTTCATAGCCTGCAAGATTAAAGCAATTGTCCGCTTCTCAACAGCCCACTTCCGTGCCGTGCCCCTAGTCTGCTGCCGAGGAGTCGGCAGCGATAACCGGCGGCCTTATGCTAGAGCTGGACTTTTTCGACGGCCTCGGTGGGAATCCAACCCCGCTGATCGTTCGGCAACGCCGCATAGGTCCAGTCGCCCCGGGGCTGCACAACTAATACTTCGCTCCCTGGCGGCAACGCCACAACACTGCGGGCTGTGTCAGCAGTCGCGACGCGCGCCTCAACATTGTTTCGAACAATCACTGCAAGCGCTTGGCCGCGCGGCCCTTTGGTGAGCGTGTAAGTCGCAATCGCACAACAAGCGCTCAGAACAAAACATACAATTGCGCTCATCAAAAATGATCTGCGACTCGGTATGACCAACAGCAGGACGGCTAACCAAAACAAGCCTGCGGCGGCAACGATAAAGCCTCCGCTACTGGCTGCGCCCACATACCGCTCGAAAAGAGATGGAGTTAACTCCAGCCCACGCGTCTCATCGCGGGCGATGCGGAGGTTCGCTTGTGCCTCCGGATGCTGGCGATCAATGCGCAAGGCGCGTTCATAGTTCAAAATCGCGCGACCATAATCTCCGGTGCGATAATAGGCGTTTCCTAGGTTGTAAAAAAGATTGGCGCTCCATTCTCCTGACTGAACAAGTGTGTTGTAGTCGGAAATCGCCTCTTTCAAGTTACCGGCTGCGTACTCGGAATTCGCTTTTTCAAAACGGGCATCGTTTGGCGCAGCGTTCGCACTCATCGTGGAAAGGGCAAAGCCCGAGAGCACTATTCCAATCTTCGTAAGAGCGACCGGTTTCATGTCCGCAGTGATTCAATCAGCTCTAACGCCTCCCGCCGGTGGTCGGGCGAGACCGAGCCATTCGCTTTCCCGCTGTAGCGAAGCTCGTCACTGATCGCGAAAAGCTGGCGCATCCGCTCGCTCCGCTCCGCGTCCAGAGCAAAAACGCGTGCCGCCGTGTCGGCGTCCACCGCGCCCGGTTCGATATTTTGTTTCAATGCCGTCTTCAACTGCACGACTCGTGACGCGTCGGAAAAATATTCCGGAGGTGGCAGTACATCGCGCCGAAGTTTCCGCAGGAGTTCATCGGTTTCGCGTTGGAATCCTGCTGCACGCATTGCCGCCAAGTTCGATCGCCGCACTCTTCGGATCCTCCAACCCGCTAAACCAATTGCGATAGCCAGCGGAAACACCTGCGCCATCCAGAATTCTTTCTGAGTGTAAAGTGGTGCGAAGCTATGTACGATTTTGCCGCGTTCTCTCAATAACGGCAGAAGCTGTGGCGGCTGAGGTGATGTAGCCCCTTGTGAGTTCGGCGCGGTCGGCGCTTTAGGTGTTGCGGCGGCAATCGCCGGACCAGCCGGTCCATTACCTTCGACCACAAGCGGCACCGCCTGACTCTCTAGCGTGACATACTTTTCTTTGACCGGATCGAAGTAGCTGAAGGCCACCGGCGGCAGAGCTGATTTTTTTTCGTTCGGTGATACCACCATTTCGAATGTTTTCGTCCCGCTGATCCCCACGTCATCGTCCTGCTTGAAATTTGAGGATGGTGGATACTTGTGCCACCCGCTCTCGTCCCTTAAATTCGGCGCGCTCACTCGGTCGAAGTTTCCGCGGCCGGCGATCTCCACTTTAACCGTGATGGGATCGCCTACTTGCACCCGTTTCGGGTTCGCGTCCGCCGTCATCGAAAAATTTCCAACGGCCCCGGCGAACGTCGGCGGCGCGCCAGCAGGCAATGGCTTCACCTCGAGCGGGATGGTCTCGCTCTTAACCGTGACCTCGCGACGTTCACCTAGCATGCTGAATGGATCGCTAAAGAATGGATCCGCAAATGGATCGTCGCCGTCAAAAGGATCAAATGGCATGCGCCGCACTCCGGAGCCGCGGCGTGGCGCAAGAACCAATGCCTTCGTTTCGACCGGGCCGAGCTGGAAATTCCCGGTCCGTGCTGCGGAAACTGCGCTCTTATAGCTATAGACGAGATAGCTACGGCCGCCGATCGTCTCAAGATTTCGATCTTCTTGGCCGAGTTTTTGGATCGTGAATCCCTGCCCGCCAATATTAGGCGGTTCTCTGCCCAGGACTCTCGTTCGTGAATTGAAGCCAACTCGCAGTACCACCGGAATGGTCTCGCCCACATAGGCGGTCTTTTTCGGCACGACCAGTTCGGCAAACGCCAGTTTGTCCTCACCTCCAATCGGATTGGGAGTAGCTCCTTGGTTTCCGCGAGTGATCCCGCGATTCGCGGCGTCGGTAACATGCAAAGTCAGCTCGGGCGTGTGTAAGGTTGTGTTTCCCGCGCGAATCGGCTGCGGCGGTATTTTGAAGGTGCCGGCTTTCATCGGCATGATGGTGTAGCCGTAAAACAAATTCGACTCGACCGAGGAAAGACCGTGCATCTCGAATGAACGGCGAGTGTCAGTTAACGCAATTTGCAAACCGTCGACCGCGATTGTTTGTGGAGTCGTCACAGTCGAGGTGCCTTTGATTTTTACTTCGAGCTGGACCGGTTGACCCAGTGCCGTTTCGGAGCTGGTTAGCACCGCCGTCACGCTGGGAGATTCGGCGCGTGCCTCGCCGGTTATCAACGCTCCGATTAAAAAGAGCGTGATCCTGATCAAAACGAGCGATCTCATCCGCCTTTCACCAGTCGTTATAGACACGATGAGTAGGCCTGCGTTCATTGAGCTGGACCCGCGCTTCTTCGTCTCTCATGGCCTGTAATAATTGGCCGGCCTGCTGCGGACTCATCTCGCCACGCTGCTCAGCCTCGGCCTCGGCAACTGCAGCTTCCTGCTTTTGTTTCTCGCCGTTTTGATCACCAGCGGCCTTTATTTCACCGGAACGCTGCTTTTCGGGCGAGGTCGAAGGGGTTGGCGAAGGCTGACTGTTTGCCTGATCGTTCTCGGCCGGCGATGGGGACGGACCCGCGCCGGACTTCGCCTGACTTGGCCTCGGAGAGCCGGATCCGTTTGATGGAGAAGGCGACTGATCTTGTTTTTGTTGATTATCCGATGGCGATGCCTCAGGTCGCGGGCTGCTATTAGGCGAGGGGGAGGGCGAGGACCGGCCGTTATTTTGATCGCGCTGTTGGTCGGACGATTGGCTTTGGGAATCGTTTTTCTGCTGTTGCGGCTGACGGTCGCCTCCGTTCTGCTGCTCCTGCTGTTGTTGCTGCTGATTTTGCTGTGATTGCTGCTGTTGGTCCTTCTCGTTTTGCTGCTGCTG
>QHNU01000049.1:4954-8541 GCA_003218525.1 Verrucomicrobiota bacterium | reverse complement strand
TGGGTGATAAGACGAAGGTTGACGTGCCTTACCTGATCAACCTGCGCCTCGATCCTTTCGAGCGCCAGGGCTGGCCAAACAACGGGACGAAAGAAGGCGCGCAGCAATACTTCGATTGGTTCAAGTTCCAATTCTGGCGCTTTGTCTTTGTCCAACAGGTGATGGGCAAGGAACTCCAGACCTTCCTCGATTTCCCGCCGATGCAGCGGGGCGCGAGCTTCAACCTTGACGCCGTCAAAGCGGAGATGGCGAAAAAGATGCAACAGGCGGAAGCGGCCAGCAAAGGCACCGGACAGTAACCGAAATAACCTTGAGGGCGGGCGGCTTGCAAGGGCCGCCCGCCTTTTCACTAATGAGCTGATCCATTCGATCGCGCGAGCGAATGAACCCTTTCCACAGAACAAACCGAACCAGCGAAACCAACCAGGTAATCAAATGAAACTAACAAGAGGCGCATTGCTCAACCCGGCTTTGACTCGCGGCCTTTTGGTTGCGGCCTTGCTGATGACTACCCTCGCGAGCCACTCCGCTCCTATCACGGAGGAGGAGGCGCATACCATCGGCGTCGATGTCTACCTCTACTTCTATCCGCTCCTGACGATGGACATCACGCGGAAGCAATCCACGAACATCGAAGCTGGGAAAGAGTTCGGCAAAGGTCCGATGAATACGTTCGCGAACGTTCCGGCCTATCCGCCTGCCGATTTGAAGGTGGTCGTGCGGATCAACTTCGACACCCTCTATTCAATCGCGTGGTTGGATCTTATGAAGGAGCCGCAAGTTGTCTCCGTCCCTGATACGGATGGCCGATTTTACCTCCTGCCGATGCTGGATATGTGGAGCGATGTTTTTGCGTCGCCCGGGTGGCGGACGACCGGCACGACGGCCGCGCAGTTTGCCCTGGTCCCGGCGGGATGGAAAGGTGATTTACCGAAGGAACTCCAGCGCATCGATGCGCCGACACCTTATGTCTGGATCATCGGTCGCACGAAAACCGACGGTCCGGCGGACTACGATGCGGTTCACAAAATCCAAGCGGGCTACACAGTCATACCGTTGTCGCAGCTAGGAAAAACGCCCGCCAAGGTGGCGGTCAAGATTGACCCGGCGGTGGACATGAAGACACCACCGAAGATTCAAGTCGATACCATGCCGGCCAGCAAATACTTCGCCTACGCGGCCGAACTCCTTAAGCTTCACCCGCCCCACATCACCGACCAGCCGATCATCGCGCAGATGAAGCGGATCGGCATCGAGCCCGGCAAGAGCTTCGACTTCGACAAACTCGACCCAGCCGTGAAGAAGGCGTTGGAAAGCGCGCCCGGAGACGCCCAGCAGCTCATGAAGTGGAAGGTAGCGACGCTCGCCCGGGTCGTGAATGGTTGGTCCATGAACACCGACACGATGGGTGTCTATGGCAACTACTATCTGAAGCGCGCCATGGTCGCGCAGATCGGCCTCGGCGCCAACCTTCCCGAAGATGCGATCTATCCGTTGAACCTTTTCGACGACACCGGCAAGCCGCTCGATGGGGCGAGCAAATACACCCTCCACTTCGACAAAGGCGCCACGCCGCCCGTGAACGCCTTCTGGTCGATCACGCTCTACGATGCCGAAGGCTTCCAGGTGGCCAATGTGCTCAACCGGTTCGCGGTCAGCAGTTGGATGCCGTTGAAGACCAACGCGGATGGGTCGCTCGATCTTTACTTCCAAAACGAAAGCCCCGGCAAAGACAAGGAAGCCAACTGGCTGCCTGCGCCCAAGGGAGCCTTTAACCTCTGCATGCGTCTGTATGGCCCGAAGACCGAAGCGCTCACCGGCAAATGGAACCCGCCGCCAGTGATGAAAGGCCAACCTCTGCCTAGTATCGGCGCGCAATAAACCATCGTGAAACGCCCGGCCGGCTCTATCGCGGTGGACCGCGAATTCACCAGCGAAGAAGACAGTTTGCCAGGCGACAAAACCAGACTCATGAAACTTGTCCCTAACAAATTCGCGCTGCTGGCGATCATCCTCGCCGGTCTCAGCGCCGCCCAAGCCAAGGATCCGCTCCCCTCGTGGAACGATGGCGCGGCAAAGAAATCCATTACTGACTTCGTCGCCAAAATCACCACGGAAGGTTCGTCCGATCTTGTCCCGCGGGAGGAGCGTATCGCCACCTTCGACAACGACGGCACGCTCTGGTGCGAGCAGCCGTTGTATTTCCAACTCCTCTTCGCGCTCGACCGCGTGAGGGCGCTTGCGCCGCAACATCCGGAATGGAGAACAAAGGAACCGTTTGCGTCGTTGCTCAAAGGTGACGTGAAAGGCGCGCTTGCGGGCGGCGAACACGCCATGTTGAAGATTATCATGGTCACTCACGCTGGCATGACCACGGCGGAGTTCGAGCAGATCGTCAAGGACTGGATCGCAACCGCGAAGCATCCGAAATTCAAGCGGCCCTACACCGAATGCGTTTATCAGCCGATGGTGGAATTACTCGCGTATCTCCGGGCGAACGGATTCAAGACCTTCATCGTTTCCGGCGGCGGCATCGAGTTCATGCGTCCGTGGACGGAGAAGGTCTACGGCATCCCGCCCGAACAGGTCGTCGGCAGCAGCATCAAGACGAAGTATGAAATGCGCGACGACAAGCCCGTACTGATGCGGTTGCCGGAGATGAACTTCATCGACGACAAGACCGGCAAACCGGTCGGCATCAATTCGCACATCGGCCGACGTCCCATCGCAGCGTTCGGCAACTCGGATGGCGATCAGCAGATGCTGGAGTGGACCCAAGCCGGCGACGGCGCGCGCTTGATGATGCTTGTCCATCACGATAACGCGGTTCGCGAATTCGCCTACGACGCCGAATCGAAGATCGGCACGTTCTCCGACGCGCTCATGGCCGAGGCGAAGAAAAACGGCTGGACTGTCATCAGCATGAAGGACGATTGGAAGACCATCTTCGCCTTCGAGCGGTGAACCGCTGCCGGCATCCGCCCTAACCATGTGCGAGAACAAGAACCGTGAAACCGATAAGACTCATCGCAATTTAACTCCATGACCAAACTATCCACCAAGCTCAAGGAGGAGTTCTTTGCGCTACTCCCACCGACGATCTTTTTTTTCGTGGCTCTGCATATCGTGGCGTTTGTTCGCGTGTTGATGCTAAAGGGAACCGGGATTTCGCCAACGTCTTCAATTTCAATTGCCGTCGCCGCCCTTATTCTGGGCAAGGCAGTGTTAATTGCGGACATGCTGCCGATGATCAATCGCTTTCCCAATAAGCCGCTGATCTACAACGTCGCCTGGAAGACCTTGATCTACTGGCTGGTGGCCACGCTCATTCACTATCTGGAGCGTCTTGTCGATTTCTGGCGACAAGCTGGCGGCCTTGTGGCCGGCAACGAAAAATTGCTGGCGGAAATCGTCTGGCCGCATTTCTGGGCGATCCAGATCATTCTGTTCGTGCTGATTGTTATGTACTGCACGATGTACGAATTAGTGCGCGTGATTGGAAGAGAAAAGCTGCTGCGGATATTCTTCGGCTCTATGCCTATCCCGCAAGTTTGAGCGAGGCGCTATGGCCGAGGCCAGACCGGCGT
>QHNU01000049.1:0-4945 GCA_003218525.1 Verrucomicrobiota bacterium | reverse complement strand
TCCCGAAAGAACGCGCGCATCCGGTGGATGTCACATTGGCAAGCGCTAAGATTAGAATGGTCAAAGGAAGGCTATCTGAGAATCTCGGTAAAGGATGCCTGTCTTCCTGCCGACGCCGCGCCAGGGTAGGCCTAAAGTCCTATAGCGCGCGCCACTGACTTTGGGTTTTATTCCCTTTATTCTTGCATCACTAGGCAAGAAGCCGAAGGCATGAAAATGCAAAACATCCAGAGGAGCCAAACCATGAATCGACAAAACTCCATCAGAAATCTAATAGGTTTAGCCTGTGCCTGCCTTGTCCTGGCCGTGTGCCAAACGAATGCAGCGGATAGCAAAACCGGCGGGCATTTAATCGTGCACCGAATCGCAAACTTCGGTGAGGATCTGGTCCTGACCCTTTCCGTAGACGGTGCTCATTTAGCCGATGTCACGGAGAATTCAACCTATGATGGTTACTTGCCACCGGGCCGGCACGTCTTGATCCCGATGGCGGCGCCTGGCGGTGATGATCAAACCCCGACTCCACTCACACTTACAGTTGAAGAGGGCAAGACTTATTCTTACACCGCTCGCTGGCAGGGAAGTAACGTGGTTCTATCTAAGGATCCTTGATCAGGCAAAGTCCAGAGCAAGGTCTCATAGTCAAACCTTTGAGCGAAAATCCACTCTCACTCTCCACCCAACACGCTTAATCGAAACAGAGAAGGAAACGTAATGAACCAATTATTCAGATTCATCGGCGCGCTCGCGCTGCTGACGCTGGCCGCAGGCTGCGCCACCACCAAAACAACACAGACGACGGATTTACTAACCGCGGCCGGCTTCAAGCTGGTAACCGCAGATACGCCGAAAAAACAGGAGCTGCTTAAATCACTGCCGGCAGGTCAACTCACTTTGATCACATGGAAAGGCAAGACCTTCTATGTGCAACCGGATCTGCCTAACAACCGCGCCTATGTGGGGACGCCAAAGGAATACCAAGCCTATCAACAACTGCGGCTGGCAAAGCAGTTGAGCAACGACAATCTCATGGCCGCTCAGATGAATCAGGATGCCATGGATCGTTGGAACGTTTGGGGACCCGGTTTCTACGGTGGCTTCTATGGCGGCCGTTTTCGATAATCCACGGCAGGGAGTTCGACGGTTGCGCGAGATAACTCGAAACACGGGCAATTGCATCCTGCTCTTTCGAACAATGATCTCCATGCCACCAGTGCAGGATCCGGCGAGTCGAACAAGCTGGGGGAAAGTCGATAGCTAACGATCGATCTGTGGCAATCCCATCCTGATTAGCTCTGAGAAATTGGGCGACGCGTCCGCGAGTTTGGCGCGCGGATTGATGAAGCTGCGCGCTTTTAGCTCGGGAAAAGGCAGATTACGATCGATGAAACCGCGCTGGTAGAGCAACTCGTCTCCTTTGCCGTTGAGGAGGATGCGCCAGTTCCAAGGCGGAATCTTGCCACCGGCCGCGACATTGGCGACGCGAATGTTGGTCGTGCAGTTATCAGTGACGGCGTTGTAGAACTCCGCCCGTTCATGCAGTTGGTTGAGATGTTTGAGATATTCGAGAAAAATGGCGCGGGCGCGCTCCGCTGAAGCGGTCGTGTGGTAAAGGTAGACCTGTTCGCCGCGATAGTTCGTGCGGAGACGAATGACATCGCGCTCATCGGCTGGGATGTAGATGAGCTCGTATTGCCGATAGAACCCGCGCAAGGCGGAATAGCTTTGACCGATCGCTTTCCGGGTTTCGATAGAAATAGCTAACGGTAGTGAATCAGCGAATTGGAAGCTGGCGATGGGATGCGCGATCCAGGGCGACCCCCAAAAGTTGATCGCGAGATCGACACCAGTGAGCTTCGACAAATGAACGATGCGGGTTTCCCATCGCGGCGTGAAATCGGTCTCGGTGCGATAATCGCAGTTGCGGACGTTATGCAACGTAATCTCGTCGTTACCAACCTCCGCGGCGGCTTTATGGTTAACCACCACCCGAGCACGACAACGAAACCAGCTGCGACGATTCCACTCGCGCGCCAGCGACCTTTGACGAAAAACAGGGCGGCTAACATCGCCAGGCCATAGACGAGGGCTAGCGGTGCGCGGAGCCATGTGATTGGCAGATCGAAGTAGAGCGCGCCCACCGCCCATACGGTAACGATCAGGCAAATCAATCCACCGAGTGCAACGAGCAAGGCCCGGCTCAGCCTGCGTATCACTAAACCGCGCCTCTGTTCATCGCTTTGCGTTAAGTTCTAGGATGCGATGAACTTCGGCAATGGCTTGCGGGTTAAGGGGCGAGCCGTGATTGCACGGCGCGATAAACTCGCTCCTGGCGCCATCGAGGTGGCTGCTCCAGTAGGCAACAACGCCGTCGCTGCTGTTCGGACTATCGCCACGGCCGCGGTCACCGATGATGGAGTGATAGGGAATTCCTTTCGTGATCGGGATCTTATTGATCGCGACAACGAAACGGTTGTTCGGGGCCAACGTGTCCACGCTATTGGGAAGACGCTTCAACTTCAGCGCCGCTGGGTCGGCGGTCTCCGATTCGCGCAAGGTCCGGCCAACTGTGAGCAGCTTCGTTGGTGTTCTCACCAACATCGAGCCGATGCGACCGATCCAATTGCTGGCCAGGTCGCTACCACGATGCGGCGTGGACATGAAGACCACGCGCCCGATATCGCGCCGATGCTCGAAGATGAGAACCTCTTCCAGAAGGTGCTTGCTCTGGGGATCCATCGGGGTTTGGGCCGGCGGATGTCCAAAAGCTTCGAGCCAGAGAGTCGTGCCGGCATCGGTAAGCAACGTTCGGGTTATAGATCCGCCCATGCTGTGGGCTACCACCACCATCGGCTTGCGTAGCGGATATTTTTTTTCTATCGCGTCGAGTTCCTTCCGGAGGATGGTCGCGCTATAAGGATAAGGATAGCCGCTGGGATAGCTGTAGAACCAAACCTGGTAATTGCGCCGGAAGTCTGGATCGCCGCGGAAATCGTTCAACATTGGCACCCATGTTACCGGCGTGTCCATGAGGCCATGGATGACGAGCAGCACAGTTTTGTTTGGATTGTAAGGTTCGAATCGAGCGACCCGGGCAGTAGAGGCGTATTCCTGGGGTCGTAAGAGGCGCGCAAACCCCAGTTTTTGTGGTTTTTCCCGGGCAAGCAGCAGAGCATATGACGCCGTGAAATTTGCCGCCAGCGGATAGCTGTGTCCGTCAACGCGCACTGATTCCGCGGCCAATGGATCATTAATCGAGATAACGCAGCGCGAACCTTCGAACTGCGCTGTCGCGGTAACACTATAGTAAATGTATGGGGGACAGAATAACGCGCTAGCTTGTGACGCGGTGAGTTCTCTCTTCGCCACGAGCGGCGCACCGATTCCGTCCTTCTTCACGTGATCCTTTACATAAGTCCCTTTGAAATCCAACTCGTCTGCCGGAATCAGGTCGTAGAATGCCGGGTTTCGCTCCGGGCGCGGATCACGCTTCCACGTGAGAGTGTACTCGCCGTTGGCGCCGACTCGCATGGGATGTGTCCACGGATCTAGTTTCGCATCGCGGACGACAGTGAAGATCCGTGCGACCGCGAAGTTGTAATCGCGCCGTGCCTCTGCGTTCCCTGGGTCGCGATCGAGCTGGCGTAAGGAATCTCGCGCGGCGGCTACGAACGCGCCGAGCGCGACGATTGGCTGCTTCTTTTCTTTGACCAGCGCGCGATTGACTGTTTGCGTTGCGACCTGGTTCGCGCCTGAGCCGGGCGGCAATGCAGCCGGACGTTTTTCCGACACGACAGCGATTTGCGAGCAACCAACGAAAATGGCGGCAAGTAGGAAAACCGCCGAATTTTTGACGTGCTCAGATTTCATGACAGAACTGGTGGTTCACCACGCTGCTGATCGACCATCTTATCCTTAAATAGCGATCTGGTTCCTCATAGCGCCAAGGCGAGCATGGAAAGACACCGAGCGGGATCGCTTCAGTCCGTTTCGTTGCACCTTATTCCGCCGGTGCTTCTTTTCCTCTTCCGGCCACTGATCGTCGGTAGGTTTCCAAGTCTTATCTGGATTATAACGATCCATGCTCTCAAACACCTTCAATGTCTCCGGTCCGAGATCCTTTTGGTAAACGATTCCGTTCGGGCCGACGATGAACGTCTGTACGCCCGTCACCTGATATTGGGCTGGCGCCGCCGCCAAGGCGTAACCGCCGATCATGGCTCCCTCGATGACAAAGTCCATTTGTCCCATCGGCGCCCCAAGACCCTGACCCTTTAGAATCTTGAAATTAGTAGCCGTGATACGATTGAGCCTTTTCCGTATAGCCAATGTTTCTTTCGCTTTCAAAATTCGAGCAGTGCACAGTAGTAGCAGAACGTTGGCTTCCGACGAAGTTTTAATTTATGAATTCGAGATTTACGTTTGTCGTCAGGTTCTTTTCATTGGTTGTGGCTGGTTTTTCAATTTGCATAAGCAGTCAGCCTGCTCAGGCGAGCAACCCGCAAACTGGTCGGCTGGTTGTGCAAAGGTCGCTCACATTTGGGAGCAAGACATACCTGCAGCTCTGGATCGACGGTAACAAAGTCGCCAATATTGGGCCGGGACAACGCTATGATTGAATCGATTCCGGCAGGACATCACGTTTTGGCCGTGAACTACACCCCCAGAACACGGCACCAGCCAACCTCAAAGCGTCTGACGGTGCGTCCGGGGCGGGGCGTATGCATTCACAGCCATTCGAGAATCCGATCAGGGCGTGAGTTTTCGGCAGTCAAATCGTATTCCTCCATAACAGAGCGATCTCCTGCTTGAGAGCACCGCGACCGAGCTAACCAGCATCGCCCTGGTGCTGGGCTGTTCTCTTCCTTCAGCGGTACCTAGCCCTGCCGAAACGCCTGTTCGTCCGCTTCTGGAGTTATGAATTTCCGTGAATCCTGGTGGTTTC
>QHNU01000048.1:4291-8028 GCA_003218525.1 Verrucomicrobiota bacterium | reverse complement strand
AATAGTCGACGGACGCCGCCGGCATTCCCTTGTCCAGCGCGACGGCGGCGTATTCGGTATCGGTCGCGGCGGCACTACGGGCTGCGGCCGTGTCTGCGGCAGGCTGTGCCATCGAATCGGCCGCGAGTACGCAAATCCCGATCGCGCAAAAAATGTTTTGCATGACAGACAAATTCACCAGTTGGCGGCGTCTCAAAAGTAAAGACCGTGAAGGGGTCATGGAGAATGTCGCCACTCATGAAGATTGGAAAGTTTGTTTTTCGCAACTCGCGCCCGGGTTGGTGCTTTTTGCCCGGCAATGGGTGCGCTCCCGGGCAGACGCAGAAGATGTTGTTCAGGATGCGTTTGTGCGCTTTTGGCGCCGCAATCATAGCATCGACAATCGCGCTCTGCTCTATTCTGCCGTCCGCTCGGCTGCCCTCGATCTCATTCGACGCGACCAGCGGCGCTCTCGACGTGAAATCGAAGTCTTCGCAGATGCTAGCCGATCGGTCGAACCTGAGTTTGAAGCCGGCGACGATTCGCAGCGCGAACTTGCCGCGGCCGTCGATGACTTGCCGCGCGATCAACGCGAAGTTCTGGTCATGAAAGTTTGGAATGAACTGACTTTCGCGGAGATCGCCGAAACACTCGGCATCTCGCAAAACACAGCCGCGTCGCGCTATCGCTATGCGCTCGCGACGCTGAAGAAAAAGGTGCAGCCGCAATGAACGATTTTTCTGAGCTGGAACGCGAGCTGAAGAGTCTGCAACTGGTAAAACCATCGGCGAGGCTGATGGAGCGGATCGAGCAGGCGCTGACCCATGTCACTGAAATTCCTCCGAATGTAATCGCGCCGAAACGATTCACGATTAACTGGGTGGGCCTGGGTTTTGGACTTGCCGCGGCCGCGGCATTCTTGATTTTGGCGCGGATCGATTTTCGTCCAGCAGCGAGAACGCAATCGCGGATCGCAACTGCTGCGCCACAAAGCACCGCACCTTTGCCGAATTTTCTACCAGCCGCGGTGACGCGGGTAGTTTACAATACGCGCGACGAGGGACTCGTTTTCCCAGGCGGGCAGGAGCTACCGGCCCGGCGGGTCCGAACCGCGCAACGCGAAACACTGCAATGGCGTGATCCGCAAAGCGGTGCCTCCCTCCGCGTTTCGTATCCAACGGAGGAGGTCACGCTCATTCCGGTTTCCGGTCAATGATTAATCCAAACAGCAAATACAACATGAAAGCCAAAGTCATCACTACCCTTGTGGTAATCGGAATGATTCCGGTCATTGCGTTCTCTCAGCCGCCCACTCCCCCGACACCGCCGGCGCCACCCGCTCCGCCCACCGTTCCCGGTGGGCGCGACGAGCGAATGCCGAAAGTGCCGGTGACTTACCTCGGTGTCGAAACCTCGGAAGTGCCGAGCGTATTGTGCGATCAACTCGGAATTCAAAAAGGCTTTGGCTTGGTCGTCGATTACGTGGTGCCGGATGGGCCCGCGGCTGCTGCCGGAGTGCAGCAAAACGACATCATCAAGATGTTAAACGACCAAATCCTGACTGATCCAAGCCAGCTCTCGAAACTGGTTCGCAATTTCCAGGAAGGCACAAACGTTACCCTCACTCTCATGCGCAAAGGACAGGAGCAAAAAGTAACGGTGAAGCTCGGGAAAAAAGAGGTGCCACGCCGCCATGCCATGGGTGGTATGCGCCAGGATGGGAATTTCGATTTCGGCGATCTCGGTGATATCAAGGAGCAAATTCACGAACATATGGCGGAGTTGAAGGAGCGTTTGGGCGATCAAGATCGGGGCATGATTCACGATGCTGTCATGAGAGCGCGAGCGGAAGCACAACGCGCTCGAGAGGAAGCGCGCCGTGTGGCTGATGAAGCACGGCAGAACGCGGAACGCATTCGCACCATCACGCGGAGGAACGGTGGGCTCCAGCAAACGACGATCGACTTGAAGAACGCACAGATCGTCTTCTCCGATGATAAAGGCGAGCTGCGGATTGAGAACAAGGACGGCAAGAAGATGCTGACTGCGAAGGATCGACAAGGGAAATTGCTCTTCGGCGGTCCGATCGAGACAAAGGAAGATCTCGACAAAGTGCCCGCGGAAGTGCGGCAGCGTTACGAGAAATTGCAACAGCGCGATTTACCTGCGGTCTCGCCAGGTGATCTACGCGCAGAGAACGATGCCGATGAAGACGACGATGACATAGGCAACGAGGATGAGGACACGAGAAAAGCGAGCAGCGCTTCCTACGAACAGATCTCTTTCCAGCAGATGGGCCATCGAACCTGGGAGATTCACACCGTTCTAATCTAGCGGAAAACTCCACCGGAGCCTTAACCTTCGCGCCTCCCGGTGGAGTTTCTCTGCCTGGAAATCGAAGCCACGACGGACTCGAGATTTAATGCCTGCGCAGCTAAAGGAGGCGCGGCCATGCTTTCTGGCGGCCATCGCGAATCGGACAGCGAGGGTTTGGCAACGAAACTCAATAAAGGAGAAATCGAGTGGCGGCTAATTAGTTCCTGACCAAGCCAAGCGGCAGAATGGTTTTGCCGGACAACTCGTTGAGGACCTGGGCAAGCCCAGTGTAAATGGCGGAAAAGCCGCAAAAGATTCCTTCGTAACCGGCGGCGTGTTTAAATCCGGCGCTCGCCCCCGCGAAATAGCCGTAGGAGAGCAGAAAGAACAAGATCGTGAGCGTGGCGAAAACAACCTGCAAGGCGACGCTTAGTCGCAGCGTTCCGAAAAACATTACGGCTGTGAACAAACCCCACATGGCGAGATAAGCCGCCATGGCTATGTCGTTCGAGGCCGTGCCCCATCCCAGTTTCGGCAGGACCACAAGAGCGACAAGCGTGAGCCAGAAGAGGCCGTAGGAGCTGAAAGCGGTACAGGCAAATGTATTGCCTTT
This sequence comes from Verrucomicrobiota bacterium, assembly GCA_003218525.1. Classification (GTDB taxonomy): domain Bacteria; phylum Verrucomicrobiota; class Verrucomicrobiia; order Chthoniobacterales; family UBA10450; genus AV69. Next base: position 5,120 of record QHNU01000048.1, on the reverse strand, counting down.
TTTCCATTCCATAATGCCGGCGATGATTTGCGCAGCGCCCCCATAGAAAATGCCCATCGCCAGGATCATGGCATTGAGCTCGTAGTAACCGGCATTGTGGAGGTTGAGCAAAACTGTGGTCATACCAAAACCCAGGAGCCCGAGTGGAGCCGGATTCCCCGTGGTATCCTTGATTTGAGTAATCGATTCGTTCATAAGCAGTCTGCTAAACGTTAGCCCATCAGGGATAAATCAGACTCCATTCTTGCAATCCCAAGCAAGACCGATCTTATGAGATGCTCGATTTTAATGCGCGCACTTCTGCTCTTCGCCCTCGTTTGCACAGCAGGGAACCTTCGCGCGCAAACGCCAACTCCTTCTCCATCGCTGGAACAGCGCGTCGCTAATCTTGAGGCGAAAGCAGCCAACGCCGAGCGCAGCGCGGAACCGCCAAAAACACACGCGACACCAAACAATTCTGGTCCTGGTTACAATGGCTGGCTCATGACTTCCACACTGCTCGTCTTGTTCATGACGCTGCCCGGCCTTGCGCTCTTCTATGGCGGACTCGTTAGACAAAAGAATGTGCTTTCGGTGTTTGCGCAATGTCTTGGCATTGCCGGGCTGGTCACGATTCTTTGGTGGGCCGCCGGCTACTCGCTCGTTTTTTCCGCGGGCTCGCCTTTCATCGGCAGTCTGCGATTCGCATTTTTGCGCGGAGTCGATTCCCAGCCGAACACCGATTATTCTCCCTGGGTCTCGCAGAATGTTTTCGCGATGTTTCAGCTCATGTTCGCGATCATCACGCCGGCGCTCATTATGGGATCGATTGCTGAACGAATGAAATTTG
>QHNU01000048.1:0-4137 GCA_003218525.1 Verrucomicrobiota bacterium | reverse complement strand
CATGTCTTCGGGCTGGTCCGCGCTAGTGCTTTGTCTCTTGCTCGGACCGCGTCTGGGTTTTCGCAAGGATATCATGGCGCCCCACAGCATGGTGCTTTGCATGGTGGGAACGGGAATCCTTTGGGTCGGCTGGTATGGATTTAACGCCGGCAGCGCGCTTACAGGAGACGGTATTGCCGCGACCGCGTTTACGAGCACCACACTCGCTACTGCGGTCGCGTCGTTCACCTGGGCGATGCTCGAATACACCTTGCGCGGCAAACCAAGCGTCCTCGGATTTTGTTCGGGCGCAGTCGGCGGTCTTGTCGTCATCACACCGGCTTGCGGTTTTGTTGACGCGACCGGCGCAGTAATCATCGGGGTGCTGGCAGGTATAGTTCCATTCTTCGCCTGCACGAAATTAAAATCATGGTTTCATTACGATGACGCACTCGATGCCTTCGGCATTCACGCCGTCGGCGGAACGCTGGGAGCGTTTCTGACGGGAATTTTTGCGACTGCCGTGGTAAACCCAAATTTGTTAGGGTCAGTCGCGACGCGGAATGGTCTGGCAACAGTCGTCGGTCACACCCTTTGGCTGGAGCAGCTGAAGGCAATGGGAATTACCATTGTGTTAGCTGTCACCGGAACCGCCGTGATTGCCGCGGTCGTGCGCGCGATGATCGGGCTGCGCATCGCACCAGAAATCGAGCGTCAGGGACTCGATATTAACATTCACGGCGAAGAAGGGTACATTCCGTCGGGGTAATGTCGCGCCGTGATCGGCGGGTCACGTTTATTCGACGCTCAAAGAAGCGGCTAACACCCAGTGCTACCCTGAGCGCCGTTTTAACCAATATGAAGACGTATCGACTGATAACGTTATCCGCATTGATGGCCCTGATCGCAGGCTTAGTGGGATGTGGGACATCGGCCGGGAAGGGGGCTGCTGCTGGCGCGGCCACTGGGGCAGTTGTTGGCGGACCAGGTGGGGCCGCCGCGGGGGCGGCTGGCGGCGCGATCATCGGTGCAGCTGTTGGGGAAGCGGAAGCCACGAATTACGGTCCGATCCCGAAAATCGGTTACCCGATCGCGACTCCGGTTGGCCAACCGGGAATGGTGCGCAGTCCGTACACCGGGCGGCTATATGATGTCCGAGCCGTGCCCCATGGCGCGCTTGTGCGCGATGTGGACGCGAACAAATTATTCCGTCGTCCCTGAGAGATGGGCGAGACGTGCCGGCGGAGGGGATCGAACCCACACGATCTTGCGATCACTGGATTTTGAGTCCAGCGCGTCTGCCAATTCCGCCACGCCGGCGGAGCGTGAAGCTACGAGCTCAGGAGCCGAAGCTCAACCACGAGCCGAGAAGGTTCTGGTACGTCGCGGTCGAAAACGCTTTTAACGAACCTCCGCTGGTAACATAGCTACAGGCGATCGCCGTTCTTTGTTCCTAAATCGGACTAACCGAGGTAGAGAACGCCATTAGGGCCCGGTCGTCGTCGATCCCGATGATGACGGCGGCAGTCCCCCTTGGGTCGAATTTAATTGTTCGCGCCGTAGTGCTTCGGCGCTGCCTCTCTTGACGTTCAAGGCGCCCGCGTCTGCGCTTCCGCTCTCGTCAACTTCCACCCACCGGCCGCCTATATGGCTTCCTGTGCTCGACGGGACCCAGACCATGTGTTTTCCGCTCTTTGCGGCCGTGGTTGCTTGCGATGGCGGTACTGGTTTCAAATCAAAATTCAGTTGCGTCGGCCCGTCCGCCTTGGTTTTCGTGTTATTGATTGAAGCTTTGACAGCCCCATTTACTACCAGCGTAACCCGGTAAATGCCTGCTGGCAGACCATCTGAAACGTAGCGACCGTTTGCATCCGTCTTAACGGTTTTGACCACCTTACCGCCATCTCTCGATTCAATCCGAACATCTGCACCCTTTATCGGATGTCCCTTAGAATCTTTGACAATTCCTTGCAGGACCGATGTTGCAGCCCAGGCACTCGCAACACAAAAAATCAACCCAACAAAACCGAGTCGCATTGATTTGATGACCATCCATAGAGGGTACACGCAGGGACCGAGCCAAGCAAGTTTATGGATATCGCCTGCAAATTGCTTGCTCATTTTTGTTGGCTTGCAAACGGAGTCGCCCAAACTCAAGGCTGAACGTTCAACGCTCAGATTAAATTTGCCCGCCGAGGGACTCGAAACCGCACAATCTTGCGATCATTGGATTTTGAGTCCAGCGCGTCTGCCAGCTCCGCCTCCCCGGCTGATCCGAAGGTGAAACTGCAACATTGCCACGCAACCTTAAGCACTGCCGAAGTCGTGCATCGCCCGCGGTGGTCCGAGAATTTCCCGCAACACGATCGCTGCACGCATTCCGTCGAATGAGCGGAGCGCTGGCTTCCATATTATCTCGGCGGACGCGCGGACGCTTACCGTTTCATCCCCCGCTTTGATTAGGGGCGCGTTGGAAATCTCTGGCGGTGGCGCATTCCGGGCCTGCTCTTGGGCGATCCACCTGCCGGGCTCGTTTATATCAATCGACGCGCTCGACGTCGGCACGACCACGGCCGGCTCGGGCACCGAAGATTTGCTCCATTGGTGCGGCGGAATGGAGGCCGCCTTCTTTGCTCGTGGTCGCGGCTGGCCAAGTACAGGCGAGAAGGGACGCATTGCCGGAGGCGGTTGAATGGGCGCGACCGGTCGCGGCGGAAGATTTGTCCGTGGCTGAACTTTCGAAGGCGGCGCCGATCCGGTCGGCCGACCAAGAGCTTCCAAAAATTCTCGCACCCGTTGCTCGTCTGTTTTTTCTTCCCCCGCCATTGGTCGTGGCGGTCGATTCGGTTGGGGTATCCGCCGCTGGTTATCACTCTGTGATTGATTGAGCGTGTCCTTAATTCGCGCGATCAGGCGCCAAATTCCAATGATCGCGACAATGACGACGAAAAGAATGTTCTGATCAATGTGCATCAGCTCGGCTGTATTCCCGGCGGTTTATCGGTGCCAGCGATGGACTCCCGCATCGACGTGTCAGCCTGTACGTTTTTCATACGGACGTAGTCCATAATTCCGAGATTGCCCGAGCGAAAGGCATCTGCCATCGCTTGCGGGACGAGCGCTTCCGCTTCGACGACTTTTGCGCGCATCTCTTGGGTTTTGGCCCGCATCTCTTGCTCCACCGCCACGGCGGCGGCGCGGCGGACTTCTGCTTTTGCCTGGGCCACGCGTTTGTCCGCGTCGGCCTGTTCACTTTGGAGTTTGGCGCCAATGTTGTCGCCGACATCCACATCGGCGATATCGATTGATAAAATTTCGAAGGCCGTGTTGCTATCGAGACCTTTGGCCAGAACCGCCTTGGAAATCCGATCCGGATTCTCCAGCACGTCCTTGTAAGAATCAGCCGAACCGATTGCGCTGACGATACCCTCGCCCACGCGCGCGATAATCGTTTCCTCGGTAGCTCCCCCGACGAATCGATCCAGATGCGAGCGAACGGTGACGCGCGCTTTCACCTTGGCGCCAATGCCATCTTTGGCCACGCCATCGATGGTCGCCCGACCCATTGCCGGATTCGGTGCGTCGATCACCTTCGGGTTAATGCTGGTCCGAACCGCTTCCAGCACGGTTTTACCGGTGCCTTTGGTTGCGAGGTCGATCGCACAGGCGCGGTTGAAATCGAGGGCGATGCCGGCTTTGTCGGCAGCAATAAGAGCGAGGATCACCTGGCTGACGTCACCTCCAGCGAGGTAATGCGCCTCGAGCGGATCGCTCGAGATATCGATTCCCGCTTTTACGGCTGTGATGCGATTGTCTACGATTAATCCGACCGGCACTTTGCGTAGACTCATCCCGACCATTTTGCCGATGCTGACCGGTGCACTCGCAACACGTGCTCGCACCCAAGTCGTGAAGAATTTCAGGAGAATGATGACCAAGACGAAGGCAATGACGGCGAGCACGGCAAAGCCGACGACGTAAAGGGATTCCATGGTCGGACGTTACCGGAAAAATTTCGGCGCGGCGACAATGTTTCGTTGCGATCGCGCGCAGATGAATTCGGCATTCCGCCGATTGCTCAAAGCCATATTGGCACCTGAGAGGACAGCGGCCATCAAAGCCAAGGCAGCGCAACCTCAAGTCTCAACATGCGACAAC
>QHNU01000047.1 GCA_003218525.1 Verrucomicrobiota bacterium | reverse complement strand
CCGGAGAACTCTGAAGAATTTCAGGGCAGCGGAATATGGGACTTTAGTCTTACGGGATTAAGACCAAGTTTGCCCACGATATGCGGAAGAGACCTGAGCCGCGAGTGCAAGGCTGCTCGAGATCAAAATGACAGTGAATCTGTTCTTTGTCATATTAAACAAGAGCAATTTCAGCGCGCGGAGTTTTGCAGGGCGTTACAAAAACGGCTGAAGTTCACCTTGGTGGGACGACACAGTGGTATGGGAGTTTGGTCTCACGCTGTCTTTGAAATGCGGCTATGGCCGTCCAGGGCCTGCCGAACTGATTGTATGAGGACCTCGTCTTCGAAAGGTTTTGCGAGAAAGCCGAAAGCTCCGGCATCGAGTGCCGTCTGGCGCACCGACGGTTCGTCGCGTCCGCTAATGAAAATAATACGCGTCTTCGGCGAGACCTCGCCGAGGAAGGCCTGCACTTCCAACCCGTTCATGTCTGGCATCCATACATCAAGGACAGCAACACGGCATTTTACTTGGCGGAGCCTGGCGAGAAAAGCGCCCGGGTGGTTAAACTTTTCCACATTAAAACCTGCCGATACGAGCAAACGGCCGAGCGCTTTTAGCATGGAGGCGTCGTCGTCAAGGAGCCAAACGGAATGATCGGCAGAGACGCCTAGGGGCGAAGCTTGCGCACCGGATTCTTCGCGGTGGTTTAACGAAGAATTTAATACTTGCATGTAAATATAAAGAGAACGCTTGGGTAGAGTACAGGTTTAGACGCCACAGTCACATTGGACCTTGGTCTTATGTGGGAGCCTGCCGGTTAGTACTGCGCAATGCGGGTCCATCTTCTATTCGCCGGCCGTGGTGCGCGCAGATGGTAAAGCAAAAAAAACTACGCCGCTTTCGATTTGCCCCCCTTTGTTTCGGGCAAGCGAACCGTAAAACACGCACCGCCATCGTCACAATTCTCTCCCGAGAGCGTCCCGCCATGGGCTTCGATGATGCTACGGGAAATGGCAAGCCCCATTCCAGTCCCTTCGACTTTTGTCGAAAAAAATGGCTCGAAAAGTTGCTCGACGATTCCCCCGGGGAAGCCAGGACCAAAATCACGCACCATGACTAGAACTTGTCCGTCTCCGTTCCGGCCCGTGCGGATGACAAGGCGTCGCGCATCTCGGCGTATAGCCGACATTGCTTCAAAGGCGTTGATCGTCAGATTGAGAAGCACTTGCAGCAACTGCACGGGATTTGCCATTACCTGGCAGGCGTCCACGTCGATTTTCGTCTCGATGATCACCTCCCGTTTCATGGCATCTGCACGTACAATCCGGAGCAGATCACGGATCGTCTCATCAATCCGGATGAGCGAACGGGAAGGTTCGCTTTTACGCACCATGTTGCGGATACCTTGGATGACGTCGCGCGCGCGGTGCCCGTCGGTCACGATGTCAGCGAGCAGATCTTTCAACTCCTCAGTTTCGATTTTGCCGGCCGCGATTAAGCGTTGCCCGACGTTAGCGTTCGTTACAATTGCCCCAATCGGGTTATTTACCTCGTGGGCGAGCGACGCCGCAAGTTCGCCCATTAAGGTCACACGTCCTACTCGTGCCAGTTCCATGTTTTGAAGCTGGTGATCCAGTTCTGCCTGCTTGCGTGCAGTGATATCAATACATGAGCCAATGTAACCGAGAAACGCGCCATCGTCGGCAAATCGCGGCGTCCCGGTATCCAGCACCCAGCGATATTCGCCGTCATTTCGTCGCAGGCGGTACTCCATCGTAAATGGCTGCCGCGCATCAAAGGCATTTCGGTAGATTTCGAGACTATGGTTCAGGTCTTCCGGGTGAACGCCCTCTGCCCAGCCATTCCCGCGCTCTTGCTCCAGGGTGCGGCCGGTAAAATCGAGCCAGCCTTTGTTGAAAAAATTGCAGAGCTTGTCCGTGTCAGCTTGTCCGTGTCTGACATCCAGATAAGAACGGGCGCTGTGTCGGCGAGTGTGCGAAACCGAGCCTCGCTTTCTCTAAGCGCGTCCTCCGCTTGCTTGCGCAATGTGATGTCGCGCGACACCCCGCGCGCGAAGGCCGGTTTGCCGTGCTCGTCTAACTCGACGCCACCATAACCCGCGATCCAGCGTGTGCTTCCGTCCGGTCGCGTGATGCGATATTCGCTCTCATACTCGCCGCCACCGTGCTCCAACGTGTGCTGCACAAGTTGCTGTATACGTTCCCGATCCTCGGGGTGCACGACCTGGAGCAATCGGCCAAACTTCATTGGCTCCGACTCCGCGAAGCCGAACAACTTTCTCCATTTCTCCGTTCCCCAAAGTTTGTCATCCCGGACGTTCCACAGCCAAAGACCGAGGTTCGCCGCGTTGGTCACGAGGTTGATGCGTGCTTCGCTCTCGCGCAACGCGGCCTCGCTGGCTTGGAACCGCTGGGCAAGTTGTGCTGCGCGGAGCAGGTCGGAGCTCAACTCATAGCCCATCGCTGCGACGATGCCCAGGTACGGAAAGCTGATGAAGAATGGCGATTCGATGACTCCCCAAATCACAAGCGCCGACTGCCCGAGCGCTAAGGTGATGAAAGAAATTGCGCTCCCGCCCACAATAAGGGCACGTCGCCGGTCGCCACGCCGCCAGACGGTGATCGTAGCATCCACAAGAAAGATGAGGAGCAACAGCACACTTAGTTGGCCGACCAAGGTCCAGGGGTTCGGCACGCCGACCGGCGCCGAGACCGTCTCTCCCCCCCACCACGAGAGGTGTCGCAGACTGGTGATTTCCCGGTAGTTAAGATTCGGCGTGAAAAGGAAATTGAGGACCAGCGCCAGCGTCCGCAGGCTACAGACACTCCACGCCAGCCATGCTCGCCCGGCGCGGAGATAGGTCCGCACGAACCACACGACCGACACGATCAGTATCCACACCGGTAGGTGCGCCCAGCGTAGCAGCGCGCCGTACTGTGCGGTTGTTTCCGTTCGCATCGAGGTCAACTCGAGCACTGCGATGACCCCAGCCGCGACAGCGCTGCACGCAAATAGCAAATGCGCCCGCCCTTCGCGCTGCTTCCACCAGACCAGCAGATATATCCCCGCAAGCGTGAAACATAACGCGGCGTCCATCGACCAAGCCATGGTGATCCAGCTCATCGGGACAGGACTGTGCGAGAACAGAGCGGGAGGCACGCGAAGCCGCTGTACTCCGAAAACAACTCCATTTCAGGCAAGGTCGAAGCGTGGAAAACCTCGGGCATATTGTCTTCAATCGCGCGAACCGCCGGCAAATCACCCCGTTCCCTGTAAGGGACGAGCACCGTCTTTAATGCAAGCTCCGAAACAGCTTCCGAGGAAACCAATAAGACAAGCAACCCCACGAGCCCAAACAAACGCTGCATAAATCTTGAATTAGCAGAATACTGAAGAGAACGAAGCCAGGTGTAAATCCATATCGAGGTGAACCTCTTCGTCGAGACTAAATAATCCTTCGGTGCGCGCCCCGTCCCACTTAGGCGCGTCGCAGCTACTTGTGTGGTCTCAATATTTCAATGGGAACGCCCAGCCATTTCGCGGCGGCTTCATATTCGTTAAACATAGCCACCTTGAGCGGTGAATGGTCCGTCATCATCGCGTGTAGTTTAATATAGCGTCCGAGCTCCGGATCGGTGACTAGAAAGGCGGACTTCACTACCTCACGGCCGGCACGGGAAAGGCGTCGATATAACGCGATGTGAAAAACATACTTAAAAGTAAGCTCGACCGCACTAAGCGCGGACATATCCGTGAATCGATTAAACGGCTTGCCAAACTTCGCTTCCCGATCTGCCACGAACGCTAGTATTCTGTTCACAAGCGGCTCATCAAGTACACCGCGCGGTCGCCAGATAAACAGAGCGGCATCGTCGATACACTCGACATCGGCCGGCAATTTCACAACGTTCATCATCATTGCCGATTCTTTCGCAATCGGACGGCCGACAATCGCGGTAAATGAAGACGGCCTTGCAGAACTCGACACGATCGCTCCATATTGTCCAGATCGATCAACCTAGAAATGGAAGCGCAGGCCCGCTCCAAAAAGTTGCTGGACCATGTTGTCGTTCCAGGCGCAGCCCGCATTTTCATAGTGCTGCTCTTCAGCACCAAACTCTGCGATAACTAGCAAGAGGCGTCTATGAGACTTTAGTCTTATTACTTTGAATATGGACCCGTACGAAAATCGCCTCTCGCGCGTTCGCGACTTACTTTCGTTGGATAGGAGGCGATTTTGTCGAACTACAAGCTCGAGCAGACGTTCTTGATGCAGACAGCATATGTCTTTGTTGCGGTGAGGCAGACGGAGGGACGAGCTCTGTCTCGTCCGCTGTCTGGGACAGCACGGAGGCTGTCCCTCCGAGTTTCGCGGTGGACACAGCTCTTGTAGCCGCGTCTCTATGAGACGCGTAACCGTGCGACCAAGGCTGGGGGGGCACGGCTGACAGTTCCGGCGAAACAAGGCGTCGGCGCGAGAGCTGTTCGATCTAGGCGATTGGTTTTCGTTTCTGTTCGCCCGGCGGGTACAGAATTTTCAGCGGCACGCCCAGCCACTCAGCTGCCGCCTTGCGGTCTTCGAAGACACGGACCGTGATTATCGCTCGTTCCATCAATCGTTCGTACATCTTTGCAATGCTAAGACTGATGGGCTGGTCTGCGAGAATGGCGGATTTGACAGGTGCACCGGCGGCGGCGCGACGACGGCGAGCGATCTCGAAGACGTGGTTGATTTCCAACTGGAGGTGGGTCAGACCGGAAAAATCTGTATAACGATCAAAAGGCTGCTTTTCGTCCCGCTCTTGGATTTCGGTGAACTCGATAATTTGGTCGGCAACTTCATCGGTGAGAACGCCGATAGGATGCCAGGTGGCCAGCCGAAACTTTGGATAATACCAATTGCGCGGAAATCGCGGATAACTTCTGAGAGTATATTCGATCGGCTCCTGCTCATGAGTTGAGTTCATGCGAGCCGAAAAAGTCTGAACGAGCACATTGAACTGCCTCCATCCGCGATTTGTCACCGCGAAATCTTGCAATGGATGAGTTGGTAGTGTTTTCGAACCTCTTTATTTAATAAGAACGATAAGAGCGATTATTCCGGCGCCAAGGAGCAAAAAGCGGTTCGGCCAATTCGGTCGATGATTGTCTTTTTTAGTCAGTGTTGCGTTTTCATGGTGGAGCTCGTTTCATTGGTGTTTTGTTCTAGTGGGCGAAGTCAGTGTTGCTCAGTTACCGATTTTAACTTCATATATGTCTTAGCCGAACTCGTTACTGTGCGCCCCAAAGCAAAGAGTGAAAGAGCGCAGCCCATCTGCCTATTGGACCTTGGTCCCACGCTACGAGGCGAAGGGAAGCCGCGCTTTCGGCGGAAAGCGCGACATTTTCCGATCAGGCAGGCTCTGAAGAGTGGTCGAGAGCGCCGTGCACCGCGGCGAGAAATTGCTCGTCATCAAACGGCTTGGTGAAAAACGCAATTGCGCCCGCTTGCATGGCATTTCGTTCATCGTCAGGACCTTCGCTGCCTGTTATGATGATCACGCGCGTCTGACAACAGATCGAGGAGAGGTGTGCTTGCACTTCCAAGCCGCTCATTCCAGCCATCCGAATGTCGAGGACTACCAGCTCCACACGGTGCAGCTCGATGTGGGCAAGGAAAGTCTCTGTTTTGTCAAAAGAGCGCGCCGAGATTCCATCCGAAGCCAACAAATTTCGAAGTGAGTTAAGAACCAATGGGTCGTCGTCAACCAGGCAGACGACATGGTTCTCGGCGGATTTTTCGGATCTCATGCTATGAGTTGTTCGCCCAACTTGCCCCTGACATCGATCACAGCGACGGCTCGTTCCGGCCTATGCAGCTTTACTTATCGGTAATCTTTGCGCCGCGGGCAAGTGGAAGAAGAAACGCGCGCCGCCACCCTCGGCGTCTTCTGCGCCGAGCGTGCCGGCGTGCGCTTCGACAATCGAACGGGCGATTGTCAAGCCCATGCCCATTCCTTCCGCTTTTGTGGAAAAGAAATGATCGAAAACTTT
>QHNU01000046.1 GCA_003218525.1 Verrucomicrobiota bacterium | reverse complement strand
CGGCGTGACATTTCTTACCTACGGCCTCTGTTTGTTAAACTGACGACGCGTTGTATCCAGTAAGCAAAACATTTAGCTTATAATCGGCGTCGCTCTGTTTACCTGCGACCTGACTGATCTTGTAAGCGGACGAATTTTTCTCACCTGCGCGGTAACAAATCCGATAAGCGGAGACGGTTCTCCATGTGAGTCATATTTGGCTTTATTTTCGCCGCCGAACTTGATAACGGGAGGCATGAAACAGGTTTTCCTCGCCCTTAGCGGGGCGGTTTTGGCTTTAGCAGCGCGGGCCGATACGATTGTGTTCAGCGATTTTGGTCCGGGCGGCATTTATAGCCAAAATTTTTCTGCGAGTGGCCCCGCAACCTCGCCCTTTGAAGAAGTAGCTGCTCAATTCACCGCGGGAGCGAGTGGTAATCTTGCCATCATCGATCTCGGATTGACTTACGTCACTCAAGGAGCCGCCAACGTCTTCCTTTACCACGACGCCAGCGGATTGCCAGACAATGCCAATCAAACGTTCCTCGGTTCGGTTACTCCTACTGCTGTTTTTGGAACCACGAACAACACTGTGGTGAGTCTTACGGTGACCGGGAGCGTTCCGGTGACCATGGGAAATGTTTACTGGCTCGTGCTCAAACCAGGCGCCGCTAACGAGGAAGATGCTTGGAACCTTGGGGCGGCGGCCGGCTTAGGGGCGACTTCGTCTGACGATGTGACGTGGTCCACTTCGGGTGGTGTGGTCTTTCTGCCAGCTTTCCGCATCACGGCTTCAGGGGGTGCCACCGTTCCTGATTCTGGCGGCACACTTCTGCTAATGGTCGGCTCAGTCGCGGTGCTTTTCGCTTTGCACCGAATGTGTCCGTGCCAGCAGGCCGGAAGGTGTTGCTAAACGCCGCTTACGCTCCCCCGTCGGCGCAGAGTGGCCAGTTGGCCGCCAATCGCGAGCGAATCTGATTCGTTTCAACGTAGTCGAGTTCATCAGAGCCGGTAGCGCGCTCAATCTGCACATCTATCATAAGCGCTTGGCGAAATTACAATCTCCGCGATTTTTTGATGTGGCGTCGAGCGAAACGCCGGTGCTCCAATGAATACTCTCGGAACTGCACGCGTTTCGCCGAGCTAATGAATTACGAAGGCTACGGTGAATAGCTGTATGGGCCGTGTTTCTGTGTCGCCGAAAATTTTTGCGGACGGGACGGAGCCCGTCCCTCCAATGTAACGCCGTTCGGGAGCTCCGAGGAAAAATTTCGGGTGAGGACTCCGAAAGCTTTCGCGAGCAGGCACGCGATACGACGGTAGAGGCCGTGCATCGTAATTCGAGATTCGTAATTCGTTGAATCGTTGGGACGGCAAAGTTCGGGTGAGGGCACCCGACTCTATATCAATCGCGTTGTTGATCACTCGCGCTCCCGCGCTCGCGCCAGCTACTCGCCTGTCCGGTTCGGACCTGCGTTACCGTCTATCCGCCGTTTTCCCGCGCGTCGTATTCTTCGGTGATTGTTACTGCGATTAGCTCGTCTCCTTGCTGAATTGCGTCTACTGTTTCCTGGCCTTGCCGAACTTGTCCAAAGAGGGTGTGTTTGCCATTAAGCCAATCGGTCGCGACGTGGGTGATGAAGAACTGGCTTCCGTTCGTGTTCGGGCCGGAGTTGGCCATGGATAAGCTGCCGACCTGATGTTTGCGCCGATTGCTTTTAACTTCGTCTTCGAACCGATAGCCAGGTCCGCCGCGACCGGTACCGGTCGGATCGCCGCCTTGGATCATGAAATCGGCAATTACGCGATGAAACACGGTGCCGTCATAAAATCTCTCGCGAGCGAGAAAGACGAAGTTGTTCACCGTTTTCGGGGCGTCCTTGGCGAAGAGGTCGCATACGATTTCTCCCCGTGACGTCTTCAACGTGGCGGAATATTTCTTGTTCGGGTCAATCGTCATCGGCGGCGGCGCAGAATATTGTTTTCTCGGCATGACGTACCCTAATGCGAAAGCTGAATGCAGCGAATGGGATGAGCGACATAGAACACGTCGCGATGGGGAATCGCGCGGGTAGACGACAACGCAGGTCCGAGCCGGACAGGCGAGTAGCTGGCGCAAGCACGAGGTAGTGCGAGTGATCAAGCTAAAGTGACGAGGGTAGGAGCGAGGGAGCGCGGTACAGCGAACGAGTTTCAAATCGGAGAAGATCTCCAGGCCGCCTGGCCCAGTTTGCCGCGATCGCTCAAGATTTGAAGAAGTGATTAGCTACCGCCCACCTCGCCCGAGCGGTAGCAAAAAGCCGTGGTGTATTGACTTAACGGGTCATTCCGACTTACCTCGAACCGAATCTGGCGAAGCCCATGTCTCAACTCGAAATTCTGAATCTGGCGCGATCTTGCAGGCAGACAATCGACAGCGACTTCGCGCAGGTCATCACCATCACGTTCGCAATGGTGGTGGCAATCTACTATTTCCTGCATCAGGCTGGTGTCCGAATGAAGATTTTCGCCTCCGCCTAGCACCGCATCATTCCCTGCGTTCCTGATAGCTACGCTACCAGCCGCGATGTCGGCCAAAGTGGAAGCGACCTGGTGTTCCCGCGTGAAGCACCTCGCACATTCCCACCGCTCCTTTGGATTCTACTAGCTTAACGGGCACCACCTGACTGAAGTAAAACCAGTACGGTGATTCGTCCTCAACCCAGGGACCGCTCGCGGCGAACACCTTGAGAAGAAGCTGAGTTCAGCGCGTTTTGAGCTTGAGTTTGACCTCGTCCCAGAGCGGTTTGGCCTCTTTGCTGTCGTAGCCAAGAGCGAAGATCGCAATTCCACCGAGGTTGGTTCGGTTGACTAGGTCAAATTTTAATCCGAGGCTCCTTTGGTTCTCAAACCACACCTGGCGCCAGGTGTGGTTTTGTTTATCAAAATAGGAGAACCAGACACTTTTCGACTCGTCGTCGAAGTTGACTAAAGAATTATTCTTCTGAGCAGTTTCAACGGTTCGCGCGTAGGAGGAAACTTTCGGGCCTTGGGGAGAAGAGATTACAGCCGACCCTCTTTCATCTTTTTCGGTGGGCCAGTCGTAACCATAAAAGGGGACGCCCAAAAGAAGTTTTTGGGGAGGAACTTTAGAGAGGTAGTCACTGACACTGGTGGTGACGTCATAACCATAGCGCTCTTTGCCGGTGAGCGGAGCGACAGGGCCTGCTATTTGGGAAGCGAGCGGGTGAAAATCATACCCCATGATGATAACGTGGTCCAGAATTTCCCCGAGAGACTTCATATCGAATATGCCCGGTTTTTTGACAGAATCGGCAAAGGCGTCAAGGCTGACAGTGGAACCGGGGATTTCTCTGTGCACAGCGTCAGTAAGTTTTTGGGTAAAGGTGGTAAAGCTTTGCTTGCGCCTGTTGTCGGGTCGCCCAAGATATTCAAGATCGATGTTTAAGGCGGTGAAACCTTCCTGCTTCATGACCTTAATTGTGTTGTCAATGATTGTTTGCTGACGAGCGGGGTCACTGATGTTCCGAGTGATAGAGTTTGCAGACAGGTTCACAATGGTCACGCCCCAGCGGGCGCCATTTTGCAACACTTTTTCCTTAAGTAGTTTGCCGTTATTTGAGTTTAGGCCGGAGATGCCGGGGTCGTTTTCATTGAAAGTGCCGTCACGTTTTAGGTGCAGGGCGAAGTAATAGACGGTCGATAGATTAGTGAAGTCGAGCTCGGTCACCTTGCTTAAATTCCAGTAGGGGTAGAAGCCGGCGACTTCCTTGGGGACCTTGGTGGAAGTAGAAATCAGTTGCCCCTCACCGCGAATCCTTTTGATGAGCGCTTGGACCTGTTCCGGATAGAGAGTGAAATAGCTGAGGAAAGCAAGACTAGAGAGTATTCCGATTAAAACCCCCAACAATACTTGTCGCCGGGAAAAACGAAGTGGTTTTGCCACGAGGAAAGTTTAACAATTTAACGGCTCGTTGGCCGCAAAATGTTAGGGTGCCACCACCATCTTTGCTGGCGATCCCGATCCCAGGTCGTGGCTGGATGTGCAATCTTGAGAAGAGCGCGGCGATTTGTCGATATTAATTCGTCCTCCCATCGGCTCGTCGCGAACCGACATTGAGATTTCTCGCACAGCAACGCTAAGGGGATCGTCGCTGCTGCCTGCGCCTATTTTGCTTCGGCGCCTTCCACTCGTTGACGGCTACGATCTGCATTTCGTT
>QHNU01000045.1 GCA_003218525.1 Verrucomicrobiota bacterium | reverse complement strand
CGCAAGATCGTACTGCCGGCGCGCAATGCATTTTCAATCCCGCTGCGATACTCGCGCTCACGTTCCGGTGTCATTTTGCTACGCTCGATCGTTCCCGCCCCTCCATGCACGACCAGAGCGACGTGGAACTTGCTCATGGTGGGAGTGGGCGAACTGTCTTGCGCATAAACCGCGGTAGCGGAGAGAGCGAAAGCAAAACAGCGGATTGAGTGAGAAGTCAACTTCACCTAGTAAGGAATGTTGATTCGACTGCGTGCATTATTGTCGCGGTGGTGGTAGGCGTGGCGCAGGTTCGGCGGTATCGCCGCCGAGGATTACCGGCAAGCCCTCGCGCCCGGACCCGATGATTACGACTTTCGAGTTATTGCTCAGGGCAAGCTCTTTGGTCGCTTCAATTCCCTTCCACTTCAGCAGATTCTCGTTGATTCCTTCAGTAACAATCTTCTGAAAACTGGAAATGCCCTCCGCTTCAATCTTCTTCCGTTCCGCTTCCTGTTTTTCTTTCAAGAGCACGAACTGCATGCGGGAGGCTTCCTGTTCTGCACTTAATTTCTCCTGAATGGCCTGCTGCAAACGAGCCGGCAAAGCGACGTCGCGCAAAAGCACGCGTTCCTCTTGCACACCGCGCGGTTCGATGGCAGCGCAAACGTGTTGATCGATTTCCGCACTCATTTTCTCACGCTCCGCGGAATAGAGCGCTTTCGCCTCATAAGAACTGGTTACTTCGCGCACGGCACTGCGCACATTTGGTTTCACCAGCACGGTTTCGTATTCCAAGCCGACCGTCCGGTAAACATCGGGCGCCTTGCTCGAATCCAGATGAGACTGAACACTGACATCGAGATGTACAGTCAAACCTTCACAGGAGGGAGTATCCAAGGTCTCTTTCAGTTCCTGCGTTTGCACGGTCATTCGATGGATCGTGGCAAACGGATTAATCAGATGAAGGCCGGACGGCAACGCCTCGCTGCGGACTTTCCCAAAAACATCGACGACGCCGACGTGACCAGCGGGGACAACACGAACACAGCGCATTAATAAGAATGCGCCAATGATGATCAGGATGACGATAAAACGAATGGAGGATTTCACCTTGGCACGCTATAGAATTCGCTCCAAGCCTGTTGAATACATCCAGCGTATTGATCGCCTATCATTCGGATCCGGGCACGCAGATTCATCCTCTTATTGCGTTTATTTTTCTCGTTTCGTATTCGCCCTGTAGGCACTTTGCCTAGATATGTCGTCCGACCAATCTGAAACCACCGATGCCCCAATTCAGGCAAATCCGGTCGCCGTCGTGCGGGACGTTGGGCATCTCAGCCAGGAGTTCATGCGCGAAGTGGGCAGTTTGTTTTGGTTCATCGCCCAAACCGCAAGTGAGAGCTTCGACAATATCCGGCGCGGGCGAACACCATTTCGAGCCTCCAGTTTTTTTCGTTACAGCGAACGCGCCGGTGTCGGTTCGGTCCCGCTGGTGGGTTTGGTTTCTTTTTTTCTTGGGCTGACGATGGCCCTAC
The DNA here is from genome assembly GCA_003218525.1 of Verrucomicrobiota bacterium. Taxonomy (GTDB): domain Bacteria; phylum Verrucomicrobiota; class Verrucomicrobiia; order Chthoniobacterales; family UBA10450; genus AV69. Next base: position 1,274 of record QHNU01000045.1, on the reverse strand, counting down.
TCACCGGGTATCAATTGCAACGGTTCGGCACCGAACGCCTCGTGCCCGGACTGGTCGCGATTTCCTTCACCCGTGAACTTGGACCGTTGCTGACGGGAATTATGCTGGCCGCGCGGATCGGCGCCTCCTTCACGGCCGAGCTCGGCACTATGGAAGTGAACGAGGAAGTAGAAGCAATCGAAGCAATGGGCATCCCACCATTGCGATTCCTGGTTGCACCGCGGATGGTCGCGTTGTTCGCGCTCATGCCCTGCCTTTCCACCGTTTCAAGTATCGCGGCTATTTTCGCCAGCAGCCTTATTTCACGAATCTATTTCAATATCGCGTTCGTCTACTTTATTGATTTGGTGAAAGACGCGCTCCTTATTCGCGACATCGTGACAGGCGTGCTCAAGAGCTTCCTCTTCGGATTCCTAATCAGCGCGATAGCCTGCTACCGTGGGCTAAGCGTCAAGGGCGGCGCTGAAGGTGTTGGTATTGCAACAACATCGAGCGTGGTGACAGCGATCACAACTGTCATCGGATTCGATACGCTCTTTAACATCGTTTACATCGTCTTCTTCCCGTGACTACTTCCCCCGCCCACGTCGTCGAGCTGCGGGACGTGCACAAGGAATTCGAACAAAAGAAAGTGCTGGATGGCGTCTCCCTGATCGTCAATCCACTCGACCGCTTCGTGATTATGGGACAAAGTGGCAGCGGCAAAAGTACCATTCTGCGCTTGATCCTGGGAATTCTGCAACCGGATGCCGGCCAGATCTTTTTCAAGCAATTTGAAATTACTCGATTAAATCCACGGAAACTTCAGCAAATCCGCCGTCACATTGGAATGGTTCATCAATACTCGGCGCTGCTAAGTTCGCTTACTGTTTGTGAGAACGTCGCACTTCCACTGGAAGAGCTGACTGAAAAATCAGATGCGGAGATTAAGGAGATTGTCCAATCAAAACTGGAGCTCGTGGGCATGAAAGACGCATGCCATCAGGTGCCATCAGAGCTCAGCGGCGGAATGCGAAAACGCGTCAGTCTGGCCCGTGCTTTGGTGATGGATCCGGAACTTATCTTGTTTGATGAGCCTACGGCCGGACTTGATCCCGTCATCAGCTCGGTTATTGACGAACTCATCATCAGCCTGGCAGAGAAACATAAGGTCACTTCTGTCATCGTCACGCATGAAATGGAGAGTGCCTTTCGGACCGGCACCCACATGGCCATGTTGTATCAAGGCAAGATCATTGCCCAGGGTAACCCGGAGGAGATTAAGAAATCACGCG
>QHNU01000044.1 GCA_003218525.1 Verrucomicrobiota bacterium | reverse complement strand
GTCGCGCTCGCCGACAATGACGAGGGTCGGGGTCTTCACTTTCTTGATGTGGTGAATAGGCGAACTTTTTTCGTAAGCGCCCGGATCATCGTAAATCGATGAACCGAAAAAGGAGATCATCCATTGATCAATCAGGTTCTGGCCATAATAACTTTGCCAATTGGCAATGCCAGCACCGGCGACGGCGCCACGGAAGCGATCGGTTTGCGTGACCGTCCACATCGTCATGAACCCGCCATAACTCCAGCCGGTCACACCCAGACGCGCAGGGTCGATCGGATACTTTTTTATCGCGGCATCGACTCCGGCGAGAGTATCTCGCAGATCGCCGCCCCCGAAATCTTTCACATTGGCGCGGGTGAACTCTTCTCCCTGGCCGTAGCTACCGCGCGGATTTGGCAAAAGGACGTAGTAACCGCGTGCTGAGAGAGCGGCGACGATCGCTCTCGACATTCCAAAACTAGCCGGCCACTCCGGCGTCGTTACACTGGAAGGTCCGCCATGGATCAGAACGACCATCGGGTATTTTTTGCCCGACTCCACTTTCGCGGGGGGGAGAAGCCATCCCTGAATGCTGAACCCGTCGTTCGTCCACTCGAGGTTCTCAGCCTTACCCCACGTTGGAGTTTGGGAATTGTTGGCGGTCAGTTGTCGCCAGTCACCGATCGGCCCGGCCCAAACTTCGGGCGGCGTTTCATAGGTACCTCGAACCGCGGCCGCTGTCTTGCCGTCTTTGGAAAGGGCAAAGTCCGGGAAATTACCGAAAGCGTGCAGGCCTTCAGCGCCTTTCCAGATTGTCCGCACGGAATTGTTGGCGAGCGTCAGTTCCGAGATCGCGGTTCCGCCGCCGACCCACTCCGTGAACAGAATGCGATCCGGCGCCTGCCAGAAGAGGGAACTGACCGAGCTCTTGCGATCTGGCGTGCGACTTACAACATCGCGACCAACGGCAGAGACAGTGAAGAGGTCGCCACCGTGAAATCCTTCATCGCTCATCAGGCCTTCAATGAACGCGATCGATTTACCATCGGGTGACCACCGCGGAACCGCGACTTGAAGAGAAGGTTTGTAGATGGGTGTCGCGTTTCCTTTTGCAATGTCGATGGTGTAAATCTGCGCGATCCACCAATTGTTGTCGCCCGGCCCGGGAGCGGCCGTTGCCACGAACGTTTTGTCGTCGGAAGACCAATCGTAATCGTAGATATGAAGATTCGGCGGTGAAACCTGATGAAACTGGCCGGTGGCAACGTCCAGGACAGCAATTCGCTGGTTATGAATGGCGGTGTCGACGATGCCAGTGATGGTAGGCGCGGCCATTAACGGGCCGCCGCCGCCCGCCCCTTCTATATAGAGAAAGGCAATTTTCTTCCCATCGCGCGACCAACGAGGACGAGCGGCATATCCCGTCAAGTTTGTGAGCTTTTTGGGACCGGAACCGTCAGCGCTTATCGACCAAAGCTGTTTTTGGTCTTTTTCACTTGCGGCGGAAAACACTGCGAGAGTCTTGGAATCGGGGGACCAGGCAGGATCGGAGTCGATCCGCTCGGCAGCGTTTCCAACGTTAACCATCGTGGCCGGCCCGTTTCCTGATGTGCCGCGAACGTAAGTCTGCTGCGAGGTTGTTGCGGCGGTGGACTGCACCCAGGCGACGTGTGTGCCATCGGGCGAAAGAGCGATATCGCCATAAAGCACGGTCTTACCCAACTGTTCAGTCAGCTGCATGCTCTGAGCTGTTAGCAGCGTCGGGAAAAGACAGGCCAGAAAAAAATGCTTCATTTGGTAATGCTGACAAAGGCCAGATAGGGCGGCAAGGCCGACGAAAAGTAGAAAGTAGAATGGAGCGAGCTGGGACGAGCGACATGGACGGAAAAGCCGCACAGGGTCGCGGCGAGTGAGCGGGAAGCGAACGAGTTCAATGGAGCGAATGGGAAGAGCGATCCGGCAGCTGCCGGACTGCGAGGGTAGCAGCGAGCGAGCGCGGGCGGGTGAGCGAGTTTCAAAGTAGAACGAAGTTCAGAGATCAGAGGTCAGACATTAGTGATCAAAATCCACAATTGAGCGTTGCACTCAGGTAAGGCCAACCGCTTTGAGGCGGAATTGGTAAGAATGCGAATCAGGGTGCCTGCGGGTAACACCTTGACTGGTCAATGCCGCGTCTTAGCTTCGTCTGCACTTGACACAGATGCGAAGCCAAAGCTTCGCGGTTCGCCCTGACAGGGTGCCCGGGTTTTCGGACGAGCCTCTTTCACCTCAACAAGAAAGCTCGTCATGAAAATAGCGCTGCCAATTATCATCGCCACCCTTGGCTTTACCTCGTCTTCGTTGGGGCAAAGCCCATCGCCGGCCACTTCCGGCAGTACTTCCGGCGCCGCGGCGGCGGAAGACAAAACAATTCGCCCATTCCACTTCAGCGCTTCGGAAGACGCACTCGCCGACATGCGCCGGCGCATTGCCGCAGCAAAGTGGCCTGAGCAGGAAACGGTCACGGATGCATCGCAAGGCGTGCAGTTCGCGACGATGCAGAAACTCGCACGCTATTGGGCGACGGATTACGACTGGCGCAAGTGCGAGGCGAAGCTAAATGCGCTGCCGCAATTCATCACAACGATTGATGGATTAGACATCCACTTCATTCACGTTCGGTCGAAAAATGCGAAAGCGTTGCCGATCATCATCACGCACGGCTGGCCCGGTTCGATCATTGAGCAGCTGAAGATCATCGGTCCACTCACTGATCCTACTGCGTATGGTGGAAAGGCTGAAGATGCTTTTGATGTAGTGGTTCCGTCGATGCCGGGCTACGGGTTTTCAGGCAAGCCGACAACGACCGGCTGGGATCCAATCCGCATCGCTCGCGCCTGGATCGTGCTGATGAAGCGCCTCGGATATACGCGATTTGTGGCGCAGGGCGGCGATTGGGGAAATGCAGTCACGGAACAGATGGCCCTGCTGGCACCTCCGGAATTGATCGGTATCCACACCAACATGCCTGCCACCGTGCCGCCCGACATCGACAAGGCGGCTTTTGCCGGTGCGCCGGCGCCGTCGGGTCTCTCGGGCGACGAGAAGCACGCGTACGATCAGCTCGCCTTCTTCTACAAGCAGGGCCTGGGCTACGCCAACGAGATGAAGAACCGCCCGCAGACGCTATACGGAATTGCGGATTCACCGATCGGCCTGGCCGCCTGGATGATCGACCACGACGCGAGCAGTTACGCGCTCATCGCCCGCGTCTTCGACGGAAAGTCCGAGGGCTTGACGCGAGACGACATCCTCGACAACATTTCTCTCTACTGGCTGACGAACACGACGATCTCTTCGGCTCGTCTGTATTGGGAGAGCAAGCTCGCGTTTTTCACCCCGAAAAACGTCCCCGTCTCGGCTGCGGTGAGCGCCTTTCCGGAGGAGCTCTATCAGGCCCCGCGGAGCTGGACGGAGAAGGCGTATCCCAAGCTCATCCATTACAACAAGCTCCCCAAAGGCGGACACTTCGCCGCTTGGGAACAACCGGAGCTATTCGTCGGTGAAATGCGCGCGGGGTTCAGATCGCTGCGCTAATCTTATGGAAAGAAATCGGAAGACAGTGATCGTTACGGGAGCGTCGCAAGGTATCGGCGCTGGCGTCGTCCAAGCGTTTCTCGCACGCGGCTATGATGTTGTAGGAACCGCGCGGAGCGCGACGAAATCGAAGGAGCTTCCAGCTTCCGAGCACCTCGCCTTGATCGATGGCGACATAGGTCGATTTGAGACGGCGCAGAAAGTTGCAGAACTCGCGATCAAAAAGTTCGGCTCGATCGATGCCGTCGTCGCGAATGCCGGCATCTTCTTTGTGAAACCGTTTACGGAGTACACGGCAGACGACTTTCGCGCTCTC
>QHNU01000063.1:12587-20193 GCA_003218525.1 Verrucomicrobiota bacterium | reverse complement strand
GATGGTGAAAATCGTCGGGTCGGGCAGAAAGGTGACAAGGGTGCCTGTGTTCTTTTTATTTTTGACCTCGCCAATGATGGCGAGCTTCTGAGTGGTTTTGCCCCGCTCGAAGGCCATGTGATAAACCTTGCCCTCGCGCGTGACTTCGACTTTGAACCAATCGCTCAAGGCGTTCACGCATTTTGCGCCGACTCCATGCAACCCCCCGGAATATTTGTATGCGCCCTGCCCAAATTTTCCGCCGGCATGCAAGTTTGTCAGCACGAGCTCCACCGCCGGCATCTTCCATTTCGGATGAATATCGACGGGAATGCCCCGGCCATTATCCCGGACCGAGACCGAGCCATCAACGTGGATGGTAACATCTATTTTCGAGCAGAAACCGGCGAGATGTTCGTCGATCGAGTTGTCGAGCACCTCAAACACCATGTGGTGCAGACCACGTTCATCCGGATCGCCGATGTACATGCCGGGTCGTTTTCGAACAGCTTCAAGGCCTTCGAGTTTATCGATTTGCGCAGCGTCATATTTTTGCGCCGTATTGACGCCGGTTATTCGATCAGACGACGAAAATTTCGCCGGCAATTCGTCATCGGTTTTAGGCATAGAAGATGGTCGCGCGACCACAGAGTTGAAACGTATTCAAAAATGATGGTTTAGCCAACAAATTTATCGGTTATTTTCCCGGACTGATACGCTAGATATCGGCTGCCGGGGTCGAAAAACCGCAGCCTGTTGTGGCAAATGGCCATTCACCAAGAACCGTCTTAGTGCCACTTGACCTGGCTACCGGCGAACGGGAAAATGGCGGCACTTTATGCGTCTGCAAACGCTTTATGAGGGGCGCTGGATCTTCGCCCTTTTGTTTGGTTTGGCAATTGTAAGCAGCTTTTTTTCAGGATGGCTTACGATGATCATTGCGATCTTAGTCGGCTACACGTTTGCATTCTTCCGCGATCCCAGCCGACCCGATCCCGCTGATGAAAACGCTGTCGTTGCGGCTGCCGATGGCACGGTTGCCGATGTGGGCGAGGCCGAAGAGCCGGAGGTGTTAAAATCACGCACGAAACGGATCGGTGTTTTTCTCTCGATATTTGATGTCCACACGAACCGCGCTCCCATTGCCGGGCGCATCACCTTTCGCCAACATCGCAAAGGATTGTGTTTGGATGCCCGTCGCGTCGAGTGCTCCGAAAAAAACGAAGCGATGACTTGGGCATTCCAGAATCCACGCGGGACTATCGTTGTCCGTCAACTCACTGGCGCAATTGCCCGGCGCATCGTCGCCTGGTCGAAAGTGGGCGATGAACTCAAGCGTGGAGAGCGTTTCGGTATGATTCGATTTGGCTCGCGGACCGAAGTATATTTGCCACTCAGCGCCAAGGTGTTGGTGAAAGTCGGTGATCGCGTGAAGGGCGGCGCCAGCGTGATCGCACACTTGCTGGAATGAGCGATCCAAACCCGAAAATTTATCTCCTGCCCAACTTGATGACGGCGGGCAATCTCTTCTGCGGATTCGGCGCGACCCTAAAAATTGTGCAGGGCGCTTTGCTTCAATGGTCGAGCCCGGACGCCGCCGCCGACTTATTCCACGCTGCAGTCTGGTTTATTCTCGGCGCCTGCGTTTTTGATGTGCTCGATGGTCGATTGGCGCGCCTGGGTGGGCAAGACAGTTCGTTTGGTCGCGAGTTCGATTCTCTGGCGGATATCGTGTCGTTTGGCGTGGCGCCTGCCTTGATGGTCTATCGGATCGTGCTGATTGATTTTCCACGCGTTGGGTGGTTAGTCGCTTTTGTATATCTGGTTTGCGGTGCATTGCGGCTCGCGCGTTTCAATACCATGGCAGCAAACGGAGCGACCACGAATTCAAAGGAGTTTACCGGCTTTCCGATCCCAGCGGCGGCGGGCCTGATCGCATCGATCACGCTTTTTATGCTGTGGTGGTTTGGAGAAAAGGAGCACGAGATCGGGCGATGGAAATGGGTGCTGCCGCCGCTCCTACTTTTTCTATCTGTCATGATGTTCACACGATTGAGCTATCCAAGTTTCAAAGCCATTACTTGGCGGACGACGCGATCCCTGCCGCGTTTTCTCATCATCAGCCTCGTTCTGCTCTTTACCGTCCTAAACTACGAATGGATGCCGGCAGTTTTGTTTCTTGGTTATCTACTTTATGGATTCTTGCGGCCGTGGGTTTCGAAGCGGTGGCGGCGCGAGTTTGAGGAGGAGATTGGCGAGGAAGTCGAGAACGGCGAACCCGTTGAGCTGTAGTCTCTGGCGCATCGTAGCTGCTGCACATTGTGGCTGCCGCCGTCTTGGCGGCAGGATCTTTCTCACTCAGATCTGCCGCTGAGGACTCCGAAAGCATTCGCCGTCCACGGCGGGCAGGCTGAGCAGGCAAGCCGCGATTGATCACTTAGACAAAGCGGTACGGAACGGGTTTGGACAGCGCGAATGGCTGGAGAACGATTCGGCCCTGGATGCAATACGCGGCGATCCGCGCTTCCAAGCCCTGCTGCGGAAAATGTAAACGTCCCCAAAGCATCTTTGCTTGCGAGTAGCTGGCCATCGGCAGCTGGCTTTGTGGGGTCGATCGCATCGCTTGCCGGAGGAATTGGCGCTGGCGGTCGCCTACAATTTCGGGGCGTTCAACTGCGCTAGAATTTCCGGATCGCGCACATCAGCCCATTCGCCTTCGAGCTCGAGTGCCTGCACCGTCTTACCTGATTTCGCCAGTGCTCGAATTGCGTCGGTTAACTCGTATTCACCCCGCGGGGACGGCTGCAGTTTCGCGGTGAATTGAAAAATGCTGGGCCGAAAGCAGTAAACGCCTGCGTTGTACCATTTACTGGTTGGTTCGCCTGGTTTTGACTTCTCGCGGACGTCAGTGACTTCCATTCTCTCATTGACGAAGACCGCACCGCCCTTGCTCACATCTTCATTTCCCTTCACAATTACTATCGCTTCCGTTTCCGGCGCTAAGGTGCCGAGGCATTTATAATTCTGCGGGCCGATTAAAATATCGGCGTAATGAAGGATGAATGGATCGTTTCCAGAGAACTCATGCGCCAGCTCCACGACGCGTCCTGTCCCGTCCTGCACGATTTGAGTTGCGTAAGTGACCCGTAGGCCGAAGCAGGTGCCGTCGCCAAAGTACTCTCGAACGATCTCGCCGTGATAACCGATAATGATCAAAAAATCTTTGATGCCCGCGCTCTGCAGTCCTTCAACAATGTGCAAGAGAATCGGTTTGCCGCGCACTTTGATCATTGGCTTGGGCACATCGGCCGTTAGATCACGCATTCGTGTGCCGCGCCCGGCGGCGAGCAAAACTGCCTTGGTGATTTTCATCGCGAGTTGATTTACGGCAGATGCTGATCCAGCATCGCCGCCGTGTTAAAATTTCTTGGCAAATATAGCGAGACCGGTCTGCTCCTCCTGCGAGCGAGCATCGGGCTGATTTTCATTTTGGTTTGCGCGCCGGTTCTGTTCGCCGGCCAACATCGCTGGGCTCAATTCGGGACCGCGATGCGGGTTTTCAACTTTCACTCCCATCTAGAATGGTGGGGATTTTTCGGCGCCCTGGCGGCTTCTGTCGGCGGCATTTTAATTGTCCTTGGCCTCGCCTTCCGTCTCGGCATTCTCCTCGCCTTTGTTATTGCGCTGGTGAACGCCATCAGCCTCGCGCGCTATGTTCCCGGACTTTATCCGAAGCTCGTTCCGATCGAAATTGCCGTGATCCTTGTCTGCCTCGCGTTCATTGGGCCCGGCAAATATAGCGTCGATAAAGGTTAGCTTTGGTTCTCCTGCGGTTTCGGCGGGACCATCAAAGCCGGAAGATCCGATTGCTTAATCAACGCCGTGACCTTGGGCAATTCGTCTTGTTTCATGGCCGACCATTTTTTTAGTTGTTCGTCAAGTCGTCCACTGAGCGAGGCAAAGACATCCAGCTGTGGCTTTGTCGGCTCGCTATCACCCACGTCGATTGCGTGACTAAAAGTGTCGAACTGCTCATTCAACATGACAGGGAAAGCGAGACTTCCTTCCGAACCCTTTAGGTTAACCTGAATTAATTGTTGCTCGATCTCGGACATTTTTTTCTCCATCTCATCTGCCGCCGCCAGCGCGGGTTTCACTCGCTCGTCACTATCAAACTTTGCATGTAGCGCCCTGATCTGTGATTTGATGTCGCGAATTTCGTTCACCGCCTGATGCAACTCCGAAATCCGATCGGTGACTTGTCGCGAAAGCGCGAATTGCTTCTGCAAAACGCTCGCATCTTCCTTAATTCGCGGATCGACGATGAGATGCAACGTGGCTGTCTGCGTCTTGCCGTTCGCGGTTAATTTCACCTGGTAGTCGCCTGGCAGCGCGAGTGGGCCATGCGGTCCGGTGCCGCCGTAAAAGGCGCCAGGTGTTTGAATCGGATCGTTGTAACGCAGATTCCAGGCATAGCGATTCATTCCGTCCTTCGCTGGAATCGTTTTCACTTCCTTCACTTGGTCCGGCCACTCCGGCGGTTGTTCGAACTCTTTCTTCTCCTTGCTCGAGAGATGTCGGACCGGCTTCCCTTGAGCGTCGTAGATATCAATCGTTACCTCATCTTTGGGCGTCGTCTTAAAATAATAGTCGATGATTGCGCCGGGAGGGGGGTTCTCGCCGGCCGGGCGTCGTCGGTCGATTTCTTCCGGATAGTGCAGCCGAACAGCGGTTTGCGGCTGGTAGAGCACCATTTCGGACGACGAATTCTGTGCGTTGATCTGGCGTAGAGGAGTCACATTGTCGAGAACCCAGAATGAACGGCCGTGGGTGGCGACGACCAGATCGTCATCTTTTACTACCAGATCGTGGACGGGCGATTGCGGCAGATTCAATTGCAATGGCTGCCAGTGAGCACCATCGTCAAAGGAGACGTAAACGCCCAACTCCGTCTCGGCATAAAGCAGGCCTTTTCGTTTCGGGTCTTCGCGAACAGCATGAACGTAAGCGCCGTCAGGAATTCCAGTGCTGATTGCTGTCCATGATTTTCCGAGATCAGTGGTCCTGAAAATGTATGGTTTGAAATCGTCGAGGCGATGGCGATCGACGCCGACGTATGCGGTATTCGTTTCGTGCGGAGATGGATCGATAATACTGACCGTGCTCCACTCGGGCATTTTCGGAGTGACGTTCGTCCAATGCTGACCATCATCAGTTGAGACCTGGACCAGACCGTCGTCCGTTCCCGCCCAGAGAGTGCCCTGCTGTTTTGGTGACTCGGCCAGCGCGAACACGGTATCGAAATACTCGACGCTGGTGATGTCGTTGGTTAGCGGCCCGCCACTCGGCTGCTGTTTCGGTTTATCGTTCCGAGTCAGATCCGGGCTGATCTGATTCCAAGTCATTCCGTGATCGGTCGATTTGAAGACGCATTCGGCAGCGGTATAAATCACATCCGGGTTGTGCGGCGAAAGCATCAGGGGTGAAACCCATTGGAAACGATGGGGGAGATTGACGGCGCCATGCCCGGAGTGATCGAGCGGCAGTACGCTTATGTCCTGAGATTCCTCCTTATTTTTGTCGTAGCGAACAATGTAGCCCTCGTTGTTCGAGTAGATGACGTGCCAGTCACGTGGATCGGGAAGAACAAAACCGCATTCGCCGCCGCCGGCCACGAACCAGTCCTCGCGTCCGATCATGCCCGATTCGCCGCGACTGGCGATGCCGACATTCGAGTTATCCTGTTGGGCGCCGTAAATGTGATAGGGAAACGCGTTGTCCACCGCGACATGATAAAACTGCGCCGTCGGCTGGTTCTCCAGCGTTGTCCACGATTTTCCTCCATCCATGGAGAGGCTGGCGCCACCGTCATTGGCGTTGCCGATGCGATCGGGATTCTGGGGATCAATCCACAGACCGTGATGATCGCCGTGGCGGGCGGGAAGGAGATTAAACGTTTTTGCTCCGTCAACGGATTTGAACGCGCCAGTGTTCAACACATAAACGGTGTCGGCCGATTTGGGGTCCGCATAAATCTTGCTGAAATACCAGGCGCGCTGACGAAAACGGCCGTCGTCGTTCACTTTTGTCCATTTCTCGCCGCCGTCTTCCGAACGATAAATACCGCCTTCTTTTGCTTCGATGATGGCGTAAACTCGATTCGAATCGGCGCCGGAAACGGCAATGCCGATTTTGCCGAGAATGCCTTCAGGCAATCCATTTCCCGTTAACTGTTTCCAAGTGACGCCGTTATCTTCTGATTTGTAGAGACCGCTCCCCGGACCACCGCTCGAAAAAAACCAAGGTTGGCGGCGAGCCTGCCATAAAGACGCGAAGACAACATTCGGATTGTGCGGGTCGAAAACAATGTCGATACCACCGGTGTTTTCGTCTTTGTAGAGAACTTTCGTCCAAGTTTTACCGCCATCGCTGGTCCGGAAAATTCCACGCTCCTGGTTCGGCCCGAAGGCGTGACCGAGGGCTGCTACCAAAGCAGTATCGGGATTCGTCGGATGCACAATCAACGCTCCAATTTGGTGCGTGTCCCGCAGGCCGATGTTTTTCCAGTTCTTCCCGCCATCGACTGATTTGTAAACGCCGGTGCCGTAGGTGGTATTGCCGCGAATAGCAGCTTCGCCCGTCCCGACATAAACCGTGTTGTGGTCCGATGGCGCTACTGCAATGGCGCCAATTGAGGAAATGTCCTGCTTATCGAATAGCGGAATCCAGTTCGCACCGCCGTCCGTTGTTTTCCAAACTCCACCCGCAACTGCGCCAAAGTACCACGTGTTCGGTTCGCCCAAAACGCCTTCAATAGCGAGCGCACGACCGCCTCGGAACGGACCGACCTGTCGCCACCGCATGCCACTGAAAAGCTTCGGATCAACTTGCGGGGCCGGGGTGGCCGAAACCGCTGGAGAGGGCGATGGGGCGGCTGAAATGGTTCCGGAAAGGACGATGAAAGTGACGGCAGCGAAATTGGCCGCGAAGCGAAACGACGGGCGGAAGATCATGGCGCGTAAACTCCAAGAGTTCCGCGCCCGCTTCAACTACAATCGCAGGGATGGGGATGTCAGGAGGAATGCGCCGGAACGGGTGAAGGAACCGGAGGTGCCGGCGTTTTCAATCCGCCTTTTTCGATCTGCTCGAGGATCGATTCAACAGGGACTGGCCGATTCATTTTTAGACCAGATGGTCCCTCCAAATTTGCCGCTCCGCGTTTTTTGTTTACTTGATCGATTTGCTGCCCCATGCGCGCTTTACTCGCACAATAGAGCATGGCGGTTTCTTCGGTGATCTGTTCATTTTCAAAGGCGGCCACCAGCTTTTGATCAAATGAGTGCCATCCGAGTATGGTGCCGGCCTCGATGATTTCGTGAAAAGTTTTGTTCTCCGATTCGCCGTAAGCGATGACCTCGCGCGTGCGCAAGCTGCTGCCCATTACTTCGGTGACAAGGAGACGCCCTCCGCCAATTTTCGAGACTAGTCGCTGACTGACGACGTAACGGATCGTTTCCGCCAAGCGCTGACGCAGTTGCTGTTCTTCTTCGCGACTGAACATGCCGAGGATTCGGTTAATTGTCTGTCCGGCATCGATCGTGTGCAGCGTGCTATAGACAATGTGACC
>QHNU01000063.1:0-12559 GCA_003218525.1 Verrucomicrobiota bacterium | reverse complement strand
GAATTTCGCCCACCAAAATCACTTTTGGAGCTTGCCGCATGGCGGCGCGAAGTCCGCTGGCGAACGTTGGAAAATCGTTCCCAAGTTCGCGCTGGCTCATGGCAGCTTGGCGATGGGAATGTCTATACTCAATCGGGTCCTCCAGTGTGACGATGTGAATTTGCTGAGTGGCGTTCAATTCATTGAGCATGGCCGCAAGCGTTGTTGTTTTACCGCTACCGGTACCGCCGGTGACCAAAATGATGCCATTTTTTTCCTTCAGCATTTCCCGGAAGACCGGGGGCAACCCGAGCGACTCGAGCGTCGGAATTTCCGTAGGCAATTTGCGCATAACGATGCCCCGCCGCCCGCATTGTTTGAAGATATTTACGCGGAATCTTGCCACATCGGGAAGCGCGTAACTGCAATCACAGGCGCCGGACTCCGCGAAATCTCGCATCAAACGTTCTTTTCCGTCGATGACATGCTCCGCGATTTGTTCGATCAGCGGTTCGTCGAGCAATCCGGTGGGCGTGTCGATCGGAAACTCCGTGAGCTGCCCATGCACTTCGACCAAGGGTGGCCGGCCGCAAATGAAGAGCAAATCGGAAACTCCGTCGCTCGTTTGCAACATGCCCGTGAGAAGCGCGTCGACGATCGTTTTATACATGCCAGGGCAACGAAGCTAGGAGCGTGCCTTCGGCTCCGGCGCCTTATGAGTGGGGCTCGCCTGTCCCCGACGCGGCGCGCAAATAGCTGGTCACCGCCTCTTGATCGGACACCGTCAGATTTGCCCGTCCGGCCATGCGCGCGACCAAGCGCGGCCATTCATTGCGCGAATATTTTGCGACTGAGGGTAAGGTGTGGCATTCGAGGCAACGCGAAACAAAAACTTCGCGCCCGATCGAGAGTTCTTGCGCGCTAATGCGATCCAAACGCGCGCTCGCAATCAGCGCTGGCGAAACCCTCGGAGGGGGAGCGAAGTCACCGGTTGCACACGCCACGAGAAAAAGCGAAAGCACGACTATGATCAGCTTGGCGCAATGTCTCATAATGCCACGCCGAAGATGAGCCGAACTTGGTAATCGGGCTCGTTCGCCGTATCTGTCACCTGAGCCAGAGCGGTTACGGTTGCGAACCAGCGATCGCCTCGATACGAGAAATTCGGCCCCACAAAAAAGTTATTTGCGGACTTGGTGCATTGCCAATCAGGCAGGACGATTTCGTATAACATTTCCGCACCCACAGAGACGCGCGGTGCGAGTTCATAGCTGGCGCCAAAAGCTTGTTGCAACTCGCCGGCATGTTCGCGCAAACCTTCGCCGTCCCATTCGGCTTCAACTGTGAAGTTGTAGGCGAGAATAAGGGGTCCGAAGTTTTTCTGCGCGATCAATTTTGTTTCCGATTCGATCACGCGACGGCCCGTGCTCAGTTCCTGGTAAAGGGAAATGCCGATCGGATCGCCTGCTGGGTTGCTGAAATTGTAAATTGTTTCGAGCGACGCGCTGTCGTAACGCGTGCCACTCTTGTGGCCTTTTCGAACATAACTCCAGTTCGCGAAGTAAATGCTGGCTTGCAGCCGATCGGTGATGCCGAACTCGAGTTCGTGCCGAAAGTCTGACTGGTCAAAACCACGCTCTCCGAATCTCTCAGTCGCATAGTTCTCGAGCTCAAAGATCCCGGGTGGGGTTGTGGGCGCCTCATATAAATACCCGAAGTGTCGGGCGCCGGCGAAGCAGGGCTGGGAGAATAGGATCAGGGCGAGCCCGCAAAGAAGGGATCGGTGCATCGCCGGGTCCCGTGGGAGAAATCGTTCAGCGAGCTACCACCGGCAGCCGTTTGATCAACCCTGTATTAATGCGCGATTGCCCCGGCGGCTGCAACGGCTCGGTTGCCGGCGATGAACGGGCCCCGAAATGCCGCGCGGCATAATAAGAACCGATGACCAGACCCGCAGCGAGCAATTGTGCAGTGATGGTTTCGTAGGTAGGGAAGACGGCAAACCACAGGTTCAACCAGGGAGGAATAAAATTCGCCAGAGACTGGATAGGTGTAGTCGGTATCCAATGAGCAAGTTGCATCTCCTGGGCCTGCTCGCCCACCATCACCAGTAGGACGACACCGAGCAGGATGCCGGTTGCAATCAACATCTTGCGATAAGGGAGGCGCTGTTGGAGCACGAAGGTTAGCACTGCGACGACGCCCGAAAGTGCGAGGCCGAGCAGTGTTCCTTTCAAGACAACCCCGCCGCCCAAGCGCAGATTATAGCTCTGTAGAAATAGTACAACCTCAAATCCTTCACGATAAAGCGAGGTGAAACCGAGAAGGATCAGTCCCCACCGGAGACGAGTCGTTGATACCTCGGTCATCCTACCATTGTCGATTAGCGATTTTCGTCTTCGATTGTGAGCGCGAATCCAGCCTCCCCAGTAAATTTTGTGAAAGAACCAATTCATGATCACGAGCAAGACAATGACCGCGAGAAGACCAGTCGCCGCCTGCAAATCCAGAGCTGGTACACTTTCAGTTAATTGGCTCATGATCCCGACCGCGATACACCATGTCAGCAGAGTGGCGAAAAAGGCGAAGCCGGCTCCGACGGCAACTGGTCGCCGATAAGCTCGTCTTGCGCCCGTCATGCTCGCTGTGATCGCGGCCAGGACTAAAATACATTCCAGACCCTCACGAAACACTAACACCGCGATGTCCAAAGCAGCCACGGTTGGATTCGTGCGCGCGCCCAGTGGATCGGGTGCGCCTTGAGCAGCGATTCCCTGCCAGATCAAAAATGCGATCACGCAGAGCGCCGAGATCACAAGGCCGGCACGGGCGCTGGCGGTCCGAATAGCGGTTCGTGAAGTGCTACTCATTCGCTATGATGAACGATTACCATAACCATAAACTCAATGCTGCCGGTAGGTTGCCATTTTTTAGCGGCGAATTGTTCTTTCGGTCTGATTGTGATTTTGCTCCTACGTCGTAAATTTGCCTTATGAAGCACCGCGATGGTTTCACCCTATTTGAACTCGTAATCGCGGTATTTATTCTGGTCCTGTTGCTTGGCTTGGCCGTACCGAGTCTTTCCGGAGTCTTGGCCGATAAGCGACTCCACCGCTCCCTCGATCGTTTCAACAGCCTGGTGCGCCAAGCTCACGAACGCAGCCTCGCCCAGCACCGGGCGTATTTGATTGTCTGGGGTGATCACGACGTGTCCCTCCGACCAGCCCTTTTTTTGAAGACAGAAGAGCATGTTCCAATCGACAGCCTACTGGTCTCGAAAGCTGACAAATGGCAGGTCGAATTCCCGGCAGCGCTAACAAAAAAGCCGTTGCCGGAATGGATTTTTTGGGAATCGGGTGTGTGCGAACCGTTGCGGGTCACATTCGCCGGGCGTGATGGATCGTGGGCGACGGAGTATTCTCCTTTGAGCGCGCTCTCGGAAGTTGTTGCTTATGCGCCGCGCTAAGGACGCCGGGTTCGCCCTTTACGAGGTCATGCTCGGGCTGGCCATTTTCGCGATTGGCGTCATAGCGCTCGGTCGGGCGGTGAACAATTGCGTGACCGCCAGCGGATTGAGCGCCGACGATGCGCGGGTTCGACAAATCCTGGCCAATCGCATGGCCGAAGTGCAAACCACGCCTGGCCAACCTGACCCCGAGAGGGAAATCAAAATCGATACCGGTTATGGAATCGTGCGCCTTTTGCAAAAGACCCAGCCGGAGGACTTGAAAGAGGAGAGCTCGATTGCCGGCACCACGGGCGGGACTTTTCTAACGCCTATCATTGGGATCAGTCGCGTGACCTTAACCGCCCAATGGACGCATGGCGGCGCCCGACAATCAAAGCAAATCGCGTTTTATGTCTATCGTCCGCGCTGATTGCAAACGCCTTTTGGCGTTTACTCTTCTGGAGATCACCCTGGCGGTGACCATTCTGGCGATGATGTCGTTCGCCATTTACCGCTTCGTCCAAATGAACATTGTGGCCATGCGAGTCTCCGCGGCGGCTGAATCGAAGGACGCGGATTATGACGGACTGCGAGAGTTGCTGATGCAACAATTGCAAAATATACCGTCTGGAACCGGGGCATTGCTTGGCGACGCATTAAAAGTAAATGAGCGCGATCGGGATGAAGTGACGTGGCTTTGCAGCGCCGGTCCCGGCTTGCTGACCCGGTACGCAAATGGCGATTATCGCGTGAGCCTGCGATTACGCGCGCATGACTCGAAAACGAACCGACTCGACCTCGGGATTTTGCGAAAGCCGAAAAATGATACCGCCGTCTCGAACGGGCACGAGACATGGATTCGTTTAATCGACAATGTCGGCAGTTTGCAGATTCGCTACTTCGATTCGCGCTTAAACACATGGGTGCAGCGTTGGGTCGATACCGTCACGCTGCCGCGCTTGGTCAAAATCGTGATCGGTCGCAACGATGCTTCGGTCCCAGTCGAGATTATCGTGCCGCTGGCGCGAACCCCCCTATGAGCCACTCAAAATCGCGCGGTACCGCCTTATTGTTGTCACTCTGGGCGCTTTTTTTGCTGGCGGCATTGGTAATGTCGTGGGCGCTCGATATCAATTCACGGCTCACCATTTCTGGCACCGAAAATCGTATTGTCGAAGCAGAAGCGATGGCGGCGTCGGGCGCGGAAATTGCCATGCATCCTTCAATCAGACCAGGATCGCAAAATCTCCAAGGCAAATTCGGTCACGGTCAAACCTACAGTGCCCGTCTAACCGGTGAGGGCGGGCGATTGAACCTAAACTGGCTTGTCGCGGGGGAGAATCCGCTCCGAATTGAAATACTAAAGCGTTATCTTGAAATCAAAGGCATCGATCTAAATGAACGCGATCGGATGATTGACTGTTTGCTCGATTGGGTCGATCCCGATGATCTTGTCCGCCTGAATGGCGCCGAAGCGGGCGATGGTTATCAACCTGCAAATACACTTCTCACCCGGCTTGAGGATTTGAAAAAAGTGAAAGGCTGGGAGGTGTTCACGGCGGCGCCCGGGTGGGACGAGGAGCTCACTGTCAACAGCACCGGCCCGGTCGACGTCGCGTGGGCGTCGCGCGATGTTCTGCGCGCCCTGCCCGGAATGACAGACGAATTAGTCGATCGGTTTTTGCAATTGCGGCGAGGTCCTGACGGAGCCGATGCCACAATTGACGACGCAACGTTTAAGAGCTTGGAGGATATTCGAGTCGCCCTCGGGATCTCGCCTCAGCAATTTCAGGCGCTTTCGCCGTTCATCTCTTTTAAAGATTCCGTTCTGCGCGTCGTCAGTACTGGCCGATCGGGAGATGTCACGCGCGTGGTTCAGCTCGTTTTCCGCCGAGCCGGAACGGCCGCGCAACTCATCACGTGGAGGGAGTTCTAATTATTAACGCACCTAGCAAAATGTTTCTCGTTCCCGGCGCAGAGGGATGGACTTTAATTAGTCCTGGCACCGAGTCTGGAGCCTGGCGAGTTCGCGGCTTTGCAAGCCTGGACGAAGCAGCCCTAGCCCTTACCGCGGCAGACGATTTCGTCCTGGCGTTGCCTGTTTCGGCGGTTTTGGCACAAAGAATACGCCTGCCCAATGTGGAGGGCGCAGAACTCCGTGAGATGGTCCGTATTCAAATCGAGAAGGCTCTTCCATTCTCGGCCGATGAGGTAACGAGCGATTTCGAAATTATCGATCAGGCCAACGGCGAATGCGTTATATCGGCCGTCGCGGTGCAAAATAAGCGTCTCGCCGAAATCGCTGCTCCGCTATTGAATCGGGATGTCATCCCGTCAGCCGTGACCGTTTATGCCGCGCAACGGCTTGCCACTCACGCCGAAAAAGGCTGTACCTTGTTCATTTATCCCGAAGTGGGCGCACTGATCTCTGCCATTTCGGAAAACGGAAAGCTTAGTTTTGCTCGCACCGTTGAGGGCGGAGCCGCCGCGCGGTTGGAGGTGGAACTGCCGCAACTTGCGCTCAGCGCTGAATTACAAGGTATCGATGCTTCTTTCCAGACCGTCTTACTGGATGAAAAATGTTTCGAGCTGCGTGAAGAAATAGAGCGTGCGCTCGCCACCCGCACCGATCTGGTTGGGATCGAAACACCGCCGGCGCCAACCGGTCTCAATTTACTCCCACAAGCTTGGCGTGACCAACGATCGCGTCGCGCGCGCCGAGGACAATGGCGCAAACGCATGATGTTGGTGGGTGCAGTTTACGTCGGCATCCTGGCGCTCGCTTTTCTTCAATTGATCTATTTGCAAATCCGCCAACGACAGCTTGACGCTGCCATCGCTCGCGACAATCCACGCACCGCCTTCGTGCGCGCCGCCGCAGCAAACTGGAAAACGCTTTCCCCGGCAATCGATCCCCATTTTTACCCGATCGAAATTTTGTTACACCTGTTTGAGAGTCTGCCTTCGGCGGACGTGCGCATTACCGCTTACGATCAATCCGCCAGGCAGATTTCGATCGAGGGGGAAGCGAGTCACGCCACCCTCGCTTACCAGTTCAGTGACAAAGTGAAAAAGAATCCCGGATTGCAAAATTTCATTTTCGACATGCAAGCGCCGCGGATACTTCAGAACGATCATGCGCAGTTCCGATTGGAAGGGAAACCCCGATGATCAGGCGATTTATTGAAAGACTGAATCAGCGTGAACGCATCCTCGCTTTGCTTGTCGGCGGAGTTGTTTTTGCCCTCATAAACTTATTTTTGTGGAGCTGGCTGCTCGATGCCATCTCTAATTCGCGCCGCGTGGTGGCGACGCGAAAACTTGCTCGGAACGAACAAGTCGTCTACATGCGCGAGGGCGATCTTTGGGCGAAGCGGGAGAAGTGGTTACGCGAACATCAGCCGGCTTATCATGGTGCAAGTGATGCCTCGGCGTTACTCGATCAGCTCAAGCAAGTTGCCAGCAAGTATAAACTACTGATTGAAAATCCAGCGATCGGTAATGGCGAAACGAATGCCACTTACCAGTCTGTTTTTGCATCGATTGAAATGAAGAGTCCGTGGCAGGAGCTCGTTCATTTTCTTTACGATGTGCAGAGTCCGGAGTCGTTCATCGTGTTTGAAAGCGTCAACGTCATGATCGATCCAGCTGATCCGACACAAATGCGTGGTAAATTCAAAATCGCGCGTTGGTATGCGCCAGCCAACGTCGGAAAATCAAAATGAAACCTGTCTTGATAATAACGTTGATGACGTTCGTTTGTGCTTTTGCTGCAGAGGCTGACGACGGACTGCCGAAGCGATCCGATTTCAACCGCTATCAAGCCATGTTAAATCGATCACCCTTTGCTATTGCCACCGCACCGGCCGCGGGAGCCAGCCCTGATTTTGCGAAGGATCTTTATGTTGCCAACGCCGCACGATCGCCGGACGGCGACCTGGTGACGATTGCATCTGCCAGTGATAAGAACTTTAAAAAATATCTCACCACCAAAATGCCGGTCGACGGGTATGCCATCGCGAGTATCGAATGGTCCGACCGGGTCGGTGCAACCAAGGTAACGATCACTAAGGATGGCAAATACGCCTCATTGACATTCAATCAGGCGTTATTGACCCAGCCTGCGCAAAATCCTGCACCCGGTCCGATTGCGCAGGCGCCCGGCGGAGTTGTTCCCGGCATCAATCCGCCTCAGAATTTTATTAAGCCTGCGCCGATACCAAGTTTGCCGCCGCCGCAACCCATTTCGCCACCAGCAACGCAAAATCGTCCTCACGTCCGTGGAGTGATCCAACGGAACCCCAATGCAGTACCACCAATTCCGAATGTTCCTCCACCGGAGACGCAAGAGTAGCGTACTGACCCTTTATTGACCCGAATCGTCGTCCGGCGTGTCCGGTATCCGGTCCGGCCCGGCCGAATAAAGATCGTAGCCCGTAGAATTTGTGCGACCGGGACACAGGTAAACGTAGGGAGTGTTCCAGGGATCTTTTGGGACTTCATTCATTAATTGAGTCCAGCGAGATGGTCTTGGTTCGGAGCTGGGAGGGGTGACCAACGCCTGCAATCCTTGCTCAGTGGTGGGATAAAATCCATTGAGACTTTGATACAATCGCAACTGGGTGTTGAGGGCTTGAATGTCGCCTTGCACCCGCACCCGTCGGCCTACTTCAACGTTGCCGGCGAGCTTGTAAATCGCCGCGCCCATCAGTAGTGCGATAATCGTCACCACGAGCATAATCTCGAGCAAGGTGAAACCGCCTCGTTGTTTTCGCATTAAGAGTTTAGACAAGGGATTAGTGTTCCGGTTTCAAAATATAATCCGATTTATCCCAAAGGTACTTGAGCTGAATTTGGGTGGAACGGATGACGGACGCACCTCCATTGGGCCCAGTGACAATGGCGATATTGTTGGCGCCGACCTGGAGGGACGCTAATGGCACGATCTTCTGGGCCCGCACCCAGCCAGTGTACTGGAATTGCATCTCATTCATGAAGGTATGCATCTCGCCGCGATAAGCGGGGTCAGCGAGTTCCGGCAGGGCGAGCGAGACAGCGCCGGCATTCACGCCATTAATAATCACTTCCGGTGGTGAATCGATGCGTGGCCCCGCAATTTCAAAGCTGACTAGCGCGAGCAACGGTTGTGATTCTATCCCGAATTGGAACATGGCTGCCTGATCAGACGCGGACCCGATCCGAATCGGATCAGCAGCAAGGCTGGCGGTGACAGTTCCAAACTGTTCGGAATCCTGCGTCGGGGCACGCAACCGAGTGGTCAGAGAAAACGGTTGCGGTACCGAATCTTGTGTGCCGGCGCTTGCGGCGTGAACCAGTTCGCCGCTGGTCATCCATTCAAGATAGGCGCCACGCACTGTCGCCCCATCTCCCGGCACCTCCACGTCAATGGTGGCAATGCCGTGCATCGGAATCATGACCGACTCAGAACTGTCCAGATCAATTCCGCCCCCGAGTGGACCCGATCGCAATAATTGCGAGCCCGATTCGTCCCACGCTATAACTTCCGGTTGTGAGTCCGGTTTATCGTCAAAGAATAAACGGAAAAAGAGAACGCTTTGAGCGTCGCCGGGTTTGTTTAAGCGAATCCGAAACACAGTGGAGGCAGTACTGGATTTTGGGTCAGCAGCGACTAACGAAACCGACTCGACCCAAGCCGGCACGGCTTGAATAGACCCTGGCTTGGCTGTTTGGCGCAGGTCGAGCCACGCGCTGCCAAGTGCGCTCGGCGGACTTGGAGCCGAGGGCGTCGGACTGTGGTCGAATGCTTCTTGCGCGAAAGCGAGACGCGTGGCGCCGACTAAGATCAAGGGAACAATGCGGTGACGCATGAAAATCGGCGGATGCTATCTCACCGGGTCCGGAACTGCAAACTATGCGTCATTTCGAAAACGGCGGAGAGAATGCTGTATACAACAAAACCCACAATGATGGCGATAATAATTATAATGACCGGCGCAATCAGCGAGGAAGTGATTGTAACAGTCCGATCAAGTTCTCGTTCATAAACATCAGCGATTGTCATCATGGTCTGGGCAAAGTGCCCCGTCTGTTCGCCAACTGCCATCATATCAGTTAGCAGATCGGGAAACAGATTCTGTGCCGCAAGCGCCGCGGACAGGTGCGCGCCATCGACCACCGCGCGTCGCACCTCCGCCAGCTTCTTCTCGATATATCGGTTGTCCGCAATCTCCGAAATTAGGTCGAGCGAACGCAAGAGTGGAATGCCGTTTTCCGTCAGCGTTCCGAGGGTGCGCGAAAATTGGGCATAATAACTATGACGAATAACGCGACCGTAGCCGGGAATGTTCAATCGAAATCGATCCCAAGCCGTTCGCCCTTCGTCGGTTCGAACAAATGCGCGCCAAAGAGCGATTGCAGCGATGCCGAACAGAAGCAAAAGCCACCAATAGGTTGTAATCAGGTGATGCACCTCCATGAGGATGCGCGTTGGTAACGGTAGTGCGCCGCCATTCTGTGACATGAACTGCGTGAGCTGCGGCACCATGAACGTGATGAACACGGTGATGAGCCCGGCACCGGCCACGGCCAAAAATGCCGGATAAATTAATGCTTGTTGGACCCGATCGCGCAGATTCTTCGCTTGCGTCAAATGGTTCACCAGACGCATCAGGATTTCCGGAAGTGCGCCGCTGGCTTCACCCGCCGCCACCAGGTTCACATAGAGCGGAGGGAAAATGCGGGGAAACTCGCGCAGCGCTTGCGAAAAACTTCGACCATCAACCAGCGCTTGATGCAAGGCCCGCGTCATCTGCTGCACGCGCGGATGTCTCAACCGTTTTTCCAAGACAGAGAGGCCCTCATCGAGCGTCATTCCGGCTTGTAGTAGATGCGCAAGCTGTTCAGTGAAGACGAGTAACTGACTATGCGGAACTTTGAGCGACCGTGGCGAGAAATCGTCGAGATCGCTTGCGCTTCGGTTAAAAACCTTTGGAATAAACGGCCGAGCTGTCGCTATCGGGGCGGTAATGGGACTCGCCCCCACAGGTTCGATTCTAATCGGGATACAATTCTGCTGTTCAATCTCGCGAATGGCGACGCTTCGGTCGGGGCAGTTCACGACACCTTCTACCAGGCCACCTTGCGCGTTTCGCGCTTTGTAAGCGAACTCCGGCATATTGTTGGAAACTATCGCGATGCGCCCATGCAGTAAACAGTCTCGCCAGCGCGGCTAACAATCGCTAATCTGAGCAAACTTTCTCGTTCATGGACATCCCGCGCGCAGCTTTCGTGCCCGGATTAATTGCCGGTATCATCTCCGTTTTTACGAGTTGGCTCTGGATGGGTGTAATTTTCCATCGTTACCAACGCTCCACCCCTGAAATCTGGCGAGCCGAAGGGCCACGCAATTACGCGCTTTCCAGCCTCGTGCGAGTGCTTTCGGCAATTGCAATCGCCGTGCTCTACGTTTTTGTGGCGCGTTTCCACGTTGGTTGGTTTTCCGGCGGGATCGTTGGTGCGTTCCGATTTGCCGCTGTCATTTGGATGGCCATGGCTGCGCCCGTTGCAATTGAAAGTGCGATTTACATTCGAATGCACTCAATGATCGTGCTCGGTCAGGTCATCGACTGGTTAACGACTTCGATTCTGGCCTGCGTCATCACGGCCTGGTGGATAAGGTCATAATTTCAAAGAACTGGCACGCTTGATGCAATATCAGTGCGCGTGAAAACAGCGCGTTTAAGCTGCGCGAGCGAGTTCCTGGCCAGCAGGCGCCGCTATCGCGTGGCGGCGTTAATTGCTGCTCTGGCAATCGTCGCATCAGCGAACGTTTATGCGGTTTTGCACCCGCCGTTTCCGGTACGAGCAATGCCGCCATCCCATGGACATTGGGCGCTCATTGGAAACGATTCAACTAGTGCCTGGCCACGAGCACAGACGCCAGCGCGTTCACGATAATCGGGCCTATTCTTTAGTTTCGGCGCACTACAGTTTTGCTGGATGATCTTTGTGCGTTCGCTGGTCCCGCTTCGGTTCTCTTAGGCCAGATTGAGCATCCGGACGAGCTGCTCATGGGCCGGGTAAATTCGAGGCGGGGGCGGGAATCGAACCCGCGAATAGCGGTTTTGCAGACCGCGACCTTACCACTTGGCTACCCCGCCCAGCGGAGCGAAACTATCAGGTGGCTCGATGCGGTGTCAATTTGACGGCGCGAAGCGCAGTCCAGTTTGCAGGCTTCGATTTTCTTTTCATCTGGATAAGTTGAAGTCACAATGACGACGAGATCATCCGAGCTGTTCGCGCTCGCCCGCCGACGAATTCCAGGTGGCGTGAACTCGCCGGTGCGCGCATTTCGTGGCGTTGGTGGCGAACCATTCTTTGTCGACCGCGCCAAGGGCGCACACATCTGGGACGTCGATGGACGCGAGTTGATTGATTACGTCGGCACGTGGGGCCCGGCGATTCTCGGTCACGCTCCTCAAGTGGTAACCAACGCTGTCGCGGAAGCGGCTAGGAATGGAATGAGCTTTGGAATTCCCAATCCACTGGAAGTGGAAATGGCCGAGCTGATTTGCGCCTGGATGCCAGCAATCAAGAAAGTGCGCATGGTCAACAGTGGGACCGAAGCGACTATGGCGTGTGTCCGCCTCGCCCGCGGCTTCACTAAACGCGATAAGATTATCAAGTTTGCAGGGTGCTATCACGGCCATGTCGATTCTCTCCTCGTCAAGGCAGGAAGTGGGTTGCTTACGCACGGTCATCCTGACAGTGCGGGCGTCCCGAAATCATTTGCTGCAGAAACAATCGTGCTGCCTTTCAATAACATCGAAGCCGTGCGGGCAGCTTTCCGGAAGAATCGGCGCGCCATCGCGGGAATCATTCTCGAGCCCATTCCAGCAAACGCCGGACTATTCTTCCCGCGAAAAGGTTTCCTTGAGCAGCTGCGGGAAGAGTGTACTCGACATGGAGCACTCTTAATTTTCGACGAGGTCATGACCGGTTTTCGTGTCGGCCCCGGTGGCGTGCAGGGTCTCTCGGGTGTGCGTCCCGACTTGACCGCCCTCGGTAAAGTGATCGGCGGCGGATTACCGGTCGGCGCGTTTGGGGGACGCGCCGAGGTCATGGACGAGCTTTCCCCCGACGGTCCGGTCT
>QHNU01000132.1:4306-5527 GCA_003218525.1 Verrucomicrobiota bacterium | reverse complement strand
GATGCAGGACTCCTTTTCCGAGGTCTTGCAGGACCTCTCAGCGGTCGAAAAACAAGTACTGGTCGAGCGGCATTTGATCAGCCGGGAACATGCCGCCAAGAGCATCGGCAGCGCGGTCGTGATGAATCGCAAACAGACGCTCAGCATTATGGTGAACGAGGAGGATCACCTCCGTATGCAGTCAATCCGCTCCGGATTGCAATTGCGGCAGGCGTTTAAACTCGTCGACAAAGTGGACAGTGCGCTCGAGAGCAGGCTCGATATCGCCTACGACGCAAAGCTCGGTTATCTCACGGCCTGCCCGACCAACGTCGGGACCGGAATGCGAGCATCGGCCATGCTGCATTTGCCCGGCTTGGTCTTGAGCGAACTGATCAATCAAGTGATCCAGGCAGTGAACAAAATTGGGTTGGCCGTGCGCGGGTTGTACGGCGAAGGCACGGAGGCGATGGGAAATCTTTTCCAAATTTCCAACCAAACCACCCTCGGCGAAAAAGAGGACGAGATCATCGCGCGCTTGAGCAAGGTGATTGAAACGATCATCGAAAAGGAACATGACGCACGGCAGGTGCTGATCCAGAAAAAGCCGAACACGCTCTGGGACCAAATTGGGCGCGCTTATGGAGTGCTCACTTACGCGCACGCCATGACGTCAAAGGAAGCTCTGAATTTATTGTCGATCGTTAAACTTGGAATCGATCTCGGCACTTTCCCGGAGGATAAACGGTTGCCGATTGATGAACTTTTCATCGAGACGCAGCCGGCGCACTTGCAAAAAGGCACGCAACAAAAATTGAACGCGGAGGAACGCGATCATTTACGCGCCGAGATTATCCGCGAACGTTTGAAAACGTTTCCCAAACCTGATATGAGTAAAGTGGCGCGGGAGCCGACCTCCGGGAATTCCGAGCCAGCGAAGCATGAATAATTTTACCCCGCGCGCCCAGCAAGTTCTGCAACTTGCGCGAAAGGAAGCCGATCGGTTCAATCACAATTACGTCGGGACCGAGCATCTGTTGCTCGGCCTGATCAAGCTCGGACAAGGCGTCGCCGTCAACGTCCTGCAAAAGATGGGGCTCGATCTCGAGACCGTACGCATGGAAGTGGAAAAGCAGGTCGGGTCCGGTCCGGAGACGAAAATGGTCGGCAACATTCCCTACACGCCGCGGGTAAAAAAAGTCCTGGCTCTTGCCGGGAAGGAAGCGAAAGCCTTGAATCATT
>QHNU01000132.1:0-4231 GCA_003218525.1 Verrucomicrobiota bacterium | reverse complement strand
TCTCGAGATCGATATCGAGCGAACACGCAATGAAATTTTGAAGGAACTCGATCCAAATTTCACGCCGCCGGAGGGCGAGCCCGAAGCAGAACAGGGAACAGCCAGCGCCGGCAAGAAAGACGTGAAAACGCCAGCCCTGCGCGCGTTTGGCCGGGACCTCACTGATCTAGCCAGGAAATCGGAGCTCGATCCGGTGATCGGTCGCAAGAATGAAATTGAGCGCGTCATTCAAGTGCTCTGCCGGCGGACGAAGAATAATCCGGTGCTACTCGGGGAAGCCGGCGTGGGAAAAACAGCCATTGTGGAGGGATTGGCGCAGGAAATCGCCAACGGAAATGTGCCGGAGCTTTTGCGCGACCGAAAAGTAATCACGCTCGATCTCGCGCTCATGGTTGCAGGAACGAAGTACCGCGGCCAATTCGAGGAGCGCATCAAAGCGGTGATGGATGAAATTCGCCGAAGCAAGAGCGTCATCCTGTTTATCGATGAGCTACACACTATTGTCGGTGCGGGCTCGGCCGAGGGCGCGATGGACGCGAGCAATATCATCAAACCGGCATTGAGCCGAGGGGAGTTGCAGTGCGTGGGTGCAACGACCTTGAACGAGTATCGCAAATACATCGAAAAAGACGCGGCGTTGGAGCGGCGTTTCCAAACGGTCAAGGTGGAGGCACCCACCGTCGAAGAAGCGATTCAGATTTTGAAAGGGCTACGACCGAAATACGAAGCGCATCACAAAGCGAAGTTGACCGACGAGGCCCTTGAAACAGCGGTGAAACTCTCGGAGCGGTATATCACGGGAAGATTTTTGCCGGACAAAGCAATCGATGTCATGGACGAAGCTGGCGCCCGGGCCCGGATCAACGCCATGACACGTCCGCCGGACGTGAAAGAAATCGAGAAAAATATCGAAGTCATCCGCGGCGAAAAGGAAGCCGCGATCAAGGCACAGGACTTCGAAAAAGCCGCCAGTCTGCGCGATAAGGAAAAACAGACTAAGGAAAAACTCGACACGATTTTGGCTGAATGGCGAGAGGAACGTGAAGAAAAAGAAGTCGTGGTCACGGCGGACGATATGATGTCGGTGGTCTCGAAAGTGACGGGTGTTCCGCTGCAGCGAATGGAGCAGAAGGAAACGGAGAAGCTGCTGCAAATGGAAACCGAACTGAAGGGGAAAGTCGTCGGGCAGGACGAAGCGGTCGTTGCTATTTCCAAGGCGCTCCGTCGTTCGCGCGCCGACCTCAAGGATCCGCGCCGGCCGATCGGTTCTTTCATTTTTCTAGGACCAACCGGAGTCGGCAAAACCTTTCTCGCCCAAACCCTCGCCGAGTTCATGTTCGGCGACCGGGACGCCTTGATTCAGATCGACATGTCTGAATACATGGAAAAATTTACGGCTTCGCGCCTGATCGGATCACCGCCGGGCTATGTTGGCTACGAGGAAGGCGGGCAGCTTTCCGAAGCAGTCCGTCGCCGCCCCTATGCCGTGGTGCTGTTCGACGAGATCGAGAAAGCGCATCCGGATGTGATGCACTTGCTCCTCCAAATTCTGGAAGACGGAAAAATCACCGATTCACTTGGTCGCAAGATCGATTTTCGCAACACCATCATCACCATGACGTCAAATGTCGGCGCCGAAATTTTGCGGCGTCAAACGACGATGGGATTCGCCGCCACGAAACCGCTGGGTGAGCACGAATTCGAGGCGATGCGAGATCGGTTGCTCGAGGAAGCGAAGAAGGTGTTCAAGCCGGAGTTCATCAATCGGCTCGACGACATCATTGTCTTCCATCAGCTGACCAAGGGCGACCTGATGCAGATCGTCGAACTCGAAGTCGCTAAAGTATTGCGCCGGGTCAAAGCGAAAGATGTTCATATTGAGCTGGATCAATCCGCGAAAGAATTTCTGATCGAGAAAGGGTACGATCCACAATATGGCGCCCGACCAATGCGCCGCGCGGTCGAGCGTTATCTCGAAGATCCTTTTGCTGAGGAATTGCTACGTGGAAACGTGAAGGTCGGCGACGTGGTCCAAGTCGGTGCTTCCAATGGCAAGCTTGTCTTCAGCGTCGCTGCTCCCGCCGGCAGCGAAGCGGCGAGCGCGAGCTAACTGACGCGATAACGCCTGCAGATGCGCTGGAGGACAGCCCTCTACAGCGCAGTCAATGTAGCCCCGAAAGCATTCGGGCTGTCCTCAGCGGGTTCATGCCCGCGGATGCGCCTCGTCGTAAGCTTTTTTTAGCCGCTCGACCGTGACGTGGGTGTAAATCTGGGTTGTTGATAAACTGGCATGACCGAGCAACGCTTGGACGCTGCGCAGATCCGCACCACGATCCAGAAGATGCGTCGCGAAGCTGTGCCGCAATTTATGCGGGCTAATCACGATCGGAATCGAGGTCTGTCGAAGATAACGGCGCAGGGTAAGCCAAACTGAGCGTGCCGAAATTCGTTTTCGTGATTTGTTGATGAACAAAGGCCCGCTATGGACCTTCGCCACCGCGCGATATCTTTGAATGGCCTCTAGTGCCGGAATACCCACCGGACAAACCCGCTCCTTTCTGCCTTTGCCGAAGACGCGCACCGATTCGGTATAAAGATCGACGTCGGCTACATCGAGCGCAGTCAACTCGCTCAGGCGCAAGCCACTGC
Source organism: Verrucomicrobiota bacterium (assembly GCA_003218525.1). Lineage (GTDB taxonomy): Bacteria > Verrucomicrobiota > Verrucomicrobiia > Chthoniobacterales > UBA10450 > AV69. Next base: position 1,582 of record QHNU01000132.1, on the reverse strand, counting down.
TGTAAAAGAGCTCGAGAATCGCGACGTCACGATCCTGCATCCATTTGGGTGCCTGTTTCTCGGGTGCTGCCTTCAATGGCGCCGCCAGCAGCTCTTCAATCTGCGTTCTGGTCAAAACGATAGGTAGTTTTTTCTCCAGCTTCGGCAAATGGATGTCGCTACTCGGATCCTGCGCCAGATTTTTTCGCAGCCGAAGAAACTTGTAAAACGTGCGCAGGGCGGAGAACTGCAACCGGATGTAACTCCGGGCCACATTTTCTTTCATTAAGCGAAACAGGTAATCGCGAAAGTTGTCCGCTGTGCATTTCGTCCAGGGCTTGGCCTGAAGATAGTTGCGAATATTCGTCAGTGCGTCCGCGTAGGCACGCACAGTGCGTTCGGAAGCGCTGCGCTCGACGCTGAGGTAGCGCAGAAATTCGGTCACTAGCGGATCGCGCCGTTCCCCGTCAGAACTGTGGCTTTTCAATGAGATAACGGCTGGTTGCGGCCTCCGCGCGGCTGGAGAATTGACTCGAGAAAATCGGCGGCGGATTGATCGAGATCAGCTGGTAGTTCTTTAAGACAAATTCCGGGTAAATGGTATTGCTTGCCGGCTCGTAAACTTTGTCATCACTGAAGTAACCGTAGAGTTTGTATTCGTAATTATTGTCGCTGCCGAAATCGAGTCGCTCGCGATCGGGAGCAAGTTTCTGTTTCTCGTTCAACATGACGAGTTGCGATTCGCTCCATGGCTGTCCGGGCCGACGAACATACCCCCAAAATTTGAAATCCGGTTTGTAGTAGCGTCGCCCAATGAAATAATCCCCAGGCGTTTCTGCGGCGTAGCGCTGCACCATTGCGACTTTCGCGGCTTGAATGCCGGGCGGTGTCGTTTCGCATCCGGCAACGAGTGCAATGAGAAGAAAACCGCAAAGAAAACGAAAAGCGGGCGTCATTGCACGATTTCTTAACCAGCCGCGCCCGTAACGCAATGTGATTTCCGCTTTGCAACGGCTGGCTCGTCCGTAAGCTCACTGCCATGTTTAGCGCGCGCCGCTCCAAAAACAGCAGGGAGATATTCGCGAGCTGATCAATTCCACGCGACGGTTTCGGGCTCAACATCAACATGATCGCGCGCTTCTTCATTACTCTGGGCGCACCGTTTGTCGCATTCGTGCAATATCTGGGCGAACTGCTGCTCCTGGCAGCTGACACGATCCAATCGATTTTTACCCGTCGCCTTCGCTGGCGATTGTTTCTGCGACAGATCGTTGACGTGGGCTTGCATTCTCAGGTCGTCGTCATTGTTACCGGGGCTTTCACCGGCGCGGTGTTCGCGGCGCAAACCTACTTTCAGTTCAACAAGATCGGAATGGGCTCGGCGGTCGGCGCCGTGGTCTCAGTCGCGATTGCTCGTGAACTCGGTCCCGTCTTAACCGGGCTGATGGTGAGCGGCCGGGTTGGCGCGGCCATGTCGGCAGAGATTGGGACCATGAAGGTGACCGAACAAATCGATGCCCTGCGCGCTCTCGCTGTCTACCCAATCGATTACCTGGTCGTTCCGCGTGTCTTGGCCATGATCATCTCGATGCCTCTGCTCACG
>QHNU01000131.1 GCA_003218525.1 Verrucomicrobiota bacterium | reverse complement strand
TTCAGAATTGAATATGTCGAGGTCGGTCGCGTTGCCGTCGGTTGCGCGAAAACAGACCACGCCCATCGACACTGGCGCAGAGAGTTCGAAATTAGGAGAAGCCGAGACCCACTCGGCGAATAATTTTGCCAGCCGCAAGTGCTCGCGAATGCGTGCCGCCATGCCGATTCGGCCGAAAGTGCGGAAAACCATCCACGCTTTAAGGGCGCGGAATCGCCGGCCCAGTGGCAGACCGTAGTCCATATAATTGCGTTCGTTCTCGACCGTATCGCCTCGCAAATATTCCGGCACCAAAGTGAAAACGCGCCGCAACCGTTCCAAGTCGCGAACGAAAAGAACGCTGAAGTCGAGCGGCACGAAGAGCATCTTATGCGGGTTAATGACGAGCGAATCGGCGGCCGCCCATCCGTCTGTAATCCATTTTTCTTCCGGCAACAGGGCCAGTCCACCTCCATAGGCGGCATCGATATGCAGCCAGATTTTATGTTCCCGACAAATTTCTGAAATCGCAGCCGTCGAGTCGACGCTCGCGGTCGAAGTCGTGCCGCAACTCGCGACTACGGCCAATGGCTTCATCCCGGTCGCAAGCTCGCGTTCGATCAACTCGCGCAGCGATTCGATGCGCATACAGAAGTTTTCATCACACGCGACACGGACGACGTTTTCCTCGCCAATCCCGATGGCAATGGCCGCTTTGTCGATCGAGCTGTGCCCCTGCTCCGAAGTGTAGATGCGCAAGGTGGGTGCGCCGGTGATGCCGCGACTGCGCGCGCCGGGCAGGATTTCTTCACGTGCTGCGGTCAGCGCATGCATAGTCGAAATCGATGCCGTGTCGAACACCACACCGCCGAACGTTCTCGGAAGTCGCAACCACTGACGCAACCAGTCCACGACGACCGTTTCCAGTTCTGTGGCCGCCGGCGAGGTTCGCCATGTCATTGCATTTATGTTGAGCGCTGCGGATGCGATCTCTCCCAAAACTCCGGGCGCGGTCGTGGTGCAACCGAAATAGGCGAGGAATTCCGGGTGCGCCCAATTCAACACGCCGGGAACGATGATGTTTTTCAGGTCGGCGAAAATCGCGTCAAAACTTTCGCCTTTCTCCGGCGGCGACGACGGAAGGCCGGCCGAAATCTCGCCCGGTTCAACACTGGGAGCGACAGGCATGCTTTCAATATTTTCGCGATAATCCGCGGCCCAATCAGCGATGAGATGCAATTGGCTGCGAAACTCGGCGATCGGGACATCTCCCAGTTCTCATCGATCAAACAGCGTGCTCAAAAAGCGAATCCAAAGCTGAAATGAAACGCACCGAAATCTTCGCGCGGTTTCGGATCGGGATTGACGCCATAATCGAGCCGGATAGGGCCAATCGGAAGCTTGTAGCGTAAACCGGCGCCGATGGCATAACGCATGTCGCCGAAACCGGGATTATCGGCGTCGGGCAACAGGTTGCCGGCGTCGGTGAAAATAGCGCCCTGTAATTCACCGAAAATGGGAAATGTGTATTCGATATTGAAAATGGTGTAGAACTCGCCCCCGATCGGAAAACCGCGACGATTGTGCGGGCCGAGATCGCGCTCGCCGAAGCTGCGCACGCTGGTGCTGCCACCGTTAAAGAAACGCTCGTCAATCGGCAGCGAGGAAATGTCGCCTGGATTTTCGTGCAGGGGCCGAATCAATCCAGCCCGGCCACCGATTTCCAGCAAAGTCCGCCCGAGGGGAATAAAATAGCTGGCGCGCGCAGTGGTGCGGAAGAACTCGATGTCGCTGCCGATCGCGTTGACCGCGACGTCAAAGGTCTGATCAAAGACGAAGCCGCGACTGGGCACCACGGGACTATCCCGTAAATCGAGGGTATGGAAAAAACCGACGGTGCTGACGAAATAGCTCGTCGGTCCGAGCAAATCGGGCTTGATACCAGTACCGGAGATGTCGTCGTGACGACCGGAAGCAAATATCCCGACCCGATATTGTTTCGTGATTTGCCGCAACAGCTCAATGCGCCCGCCAAGCTCGAACTTTGAATACCCATCGTAGTCGAAGGTGAGCGCCGCGATCCGAACTTTGAATTCGAAATCGCTCTCGAGCAGATGAGGATCATCCCAGAAAATTTCGCCTTTGTAGCCGCGCTCCGACCACTCGGCCGAAGTGACTAATGGCCGGCCATAGCCGAAAAGGTTTCGGTCTATGAATTGGGCGCCGAGGATGAAGCCCTCGTAGGTACCATAACCGACAGAAAATCCGACTTCTTTCGCCTTGGCTTCTTCGGCCGCGATGTCGAGACGCAAGTAATTTCCGCTGATTGGCTCAGGATTGATTTGCAGCACCTGGAAAAGACCCGTTCGCATCAACTCGCGAAATTTTTCATCGAGCACATCCGGGCTGTAAGTTTTGCCGTTAAGTGAGGCAAAGCGATTACGCACATAACTGGGCTGAAGTCGCTTCAACCCTTTAATCGAAATTCCGTCAAACCGATAAATGGGACCGGGCGAGATTGTGACCGTCACCGGGACGTGTCCGTTGCTGGATTCATCCGGCTCACTCGTGGCTTCGACTTTGACGGCGTAATAACCGCGCGCCTTGAAGTAGGCCTGTAACCGCCGGGAAATGTCATCGACCCGGCGATCGGTGTAGGGTTGTGAGAGCAGGTCGAGCATTTGCCCGCGCAGCGCCTGCGCTCCGTAAACGGTGTTGCCGTTAAATCGAAGCTCGCCAAAAAGATATTGCCGACCCTCGTGTACCGGAATTGTCACGTCCACACGGGCACCGTTTTCACTGAACCGAAATTGCGGAGGATCCACGACAGCGTCGAGATAACCCTCGTTAACATAATAACGGTGGACCAGATCGGCACCCTCCTGCACATCCGCGGCGACAAAAGGCAACGTCGCTTGCAGCCGCGAGTACCGTTCCCGTGTCGGACCGACCGCGTATTCGAAGAGTTGGCTGGCGGGGACGTGAGTATTGCCGACGAAATTAATCGAGGTGAGCTGAGCTTGCGGTCCTTCGGTCACGTCGAGCACGAGACGTGATCCGCTCTCAATCGAGTAGTGAACGTTCACTTTGGCGTAGCCGTGTTTGCGATAAAAAAGCTCGAGGAAAAACGCCGTGTCATCGGCCCGGGCCGCCGTTAATCCGAAATCATGGATGGTGGTGATTTGCTCCTTTAAGATCGTACGTAGTTCATCTTGCTTAAAGGCAGCCGCACCTCGGATCTCGACATCCGTTCTTTCGGCACGCTTTTTCTGTTCCCGTTCGACCACCTTACGTTCCCGATCACGTTGCTCTGGCGGTGCGACATCGACGGCGCTTTGGCCACGCAGATCAATCGGGCTAAGTGTTGCAAGCAGAGCCAGGAGCAATGCGTGCCGTCGCATCTCAGTGGAATCGGATGAGGTATTTCACCAAGCCGCGAAATTCTCCTCCGACCCCAATGTCGCCAACTAACACCCAATTTTCATTCACCTTGAAGCGCGTCGTCGCTTGTTGATGTCCAGTACGCGGATCGACTCCGCCGATATCGACCTGCAAACGATCAAAGACCGAGTTGCTTTCCGTAGGCTGACCTTTCTTGAATATTTTTCGATAAAGCTGTTGCACCAGGAGCATGGCGGCCCGGCCAGCAAGAACATTGGTATTGCCGCTCAGTTCCTGCCTTGTCGTGCCGGTAGCAAGCAAGGAAATAACTTCTTCCTGTGGCAGCGGCGGTTCGCTCGTAAACACAGCCTGAGGCGCGAGTGAACGCCCATAGACATATACGCGAACTGTATAATCGCGAATCAATGACGTGCCCTGTAAATCAATCCTCGGATTGAATGAATCACTCGGGTCGAAGTACAAAAAACCATTCGTCACCTCGAGCCGGCTGAATGGCAACGTTGCCTCGACGTTTTGAAACTTGACCGTCCCTTTTAACTCCGGGTGCAATCCCGTCCCGCCGAGATGGAGATCGGCAATCGCACCCCCTTTGGCTAGATTTCCACGGATGGAAAAGGGATCTTTGGTCTTGATCGCGACATCGAATTTCCAGTCGCGCATCGGCGGCTCGGTAATCGAATAATCGGGCCGATCTTCGATGGGTTGTGGCGCGGGCCGTCCCGGCAGACCGATCGGAATCAAATCGATATCTTTGAGAAAATGACTGTTCGTCAGCGCAACGTTACCTTCGACCGTCGCGCTGGTGACTGGTCCAGTGGCTTTCAGATTGGCATCGGCCCGCGCGGTTAAGGAATCGTTTCGTGCGACCAAAATGCTTTCCGCCCTCAGATCGAGATCCAGATTCGCTTCCGTCAGCTTCGTGAAAACAACGCGCCCTCCCAGGGTGAACGGCCCTCCGGCGAGGTCCCCGTGAAATTTTTCCAAGGTCAGGGTGTTATCGTGAAAAAGGAGACGTGATTGAAATCCACGTAGGGCCGGCACCGTCGCATTTGTAAATCGCGCAACGTTAATAGTGATATCTCCACTGCCACTCAGAACGGGGTGAGCAATTGTGCCGCCGATCGCGACATCGACGGCCAGATCGCCGTCGAGTTGTTCAACCGCCGGAATGAATTGGCGAAGAAAATTCACTGAGCTGCGTGGCAGGCGCACCTTCGCCTCCAGCGGCGTGTTTTCATCGAAGGAACGCGTCCTCAGGATCTGGTCGGCATCGAACGGAACCGAGCCGTTGATATCGAGGGGTTGAATCTTCGCCTGCTTCAGTTGTCCAGCGAAATTCACCTTCTTCTGCTTGGCCTCAGCCGAAAAGCTCAGCGTGGCCGGGTCGACATTGGAAAGTTTGGGATTACGCAGGTCGCGGGCATCCAGATCAAGGCGGCCGCGCAAGTCGGCCAGGGTGCCCTCCGCTTGCATTGTCACATTGATAAAACCGGTCGCCGCAGCCGGTACGCCGAAGTCATCGAACAATTTTTTCAGATCAAGATTCTCCGATTGAAATGTTGCCGCTACTTTCCCATCCGACGGAAAGACCGGCTCGCCCGTACCAACATTTTTCCAGATAAATGGAACGGAGATGTAACCTGCGACGTACTTCGCTTTCTCCTGATCGAGCTGAATTTTGGAAATCTCGAGCCTTTCGCCTCTGGCCGAAACGATTGCCTGGAAATCCATTCTATCGCTGCCGAAAAAAACGATCGGAATCTCGAGTCCGGCCGGCGTATAAGCGGCGTCGATATTCGCTTGCAGTTCTTTCATGTTGCCGAGTCTCCCGCGGCTCCAGGCGAGTTTTAATGATCCGTGCTCGGCGAGTCTGGC
>QHNU01000062.1 GCA_003218525.1 Verrucomicrobiota bacterium | reverse complement strand
GTACCAGCTCATCGCGGTCTGCTGCATCCAGGTGCCGACGAGCGAGACCAGTTGCCCCCAGAAAAAAAGCCGATAATTGCGATGGCGCAGCGCGCGAAATGTTGTGCGCCAGGTAACCCGGCCGACCGGCAATCGGTATTGGCGTCCGCTGAGATCCTGTGGGACGCGTGCCGTTTCCGTGGTTGCCATGATGAATGGAATCGCGCTGCCTTTGATCAGCGCGCGCTTTCCATGATGGCGTCGATTTCGCGAAGATCGTCAGACGACAATTGCCACGATGTTGAGTTGGCATTCGCGCGAACTTGTTCCGGCCTACTTGCACCGGCGATGACTGAGGCCACCGGCTTGTGGGAAAGGAGCCACCCGAAAGCCAGTTCGAGAACGCTGTGACTGCGCGCTTCTGCAAATTTGATCAGGGCCTCCACGATTTCGAGGTTTCTCTTGGTGAAGACCTTCGGACCGAATCCTTCGGCGGCGCGGCTGCCTTCGGGCGGCTTTTTCCCGATCCGATATTTTCCGGTCAACAACCCATTCGCGAGTGGGAAATACGGAAGGAAAGCCATTCCCTCTTTTTCACATTCTTGCAGCACGCCTTTCTCCGGTTCGCGATGGAATAGGCTGAATTCATTCTGGACGCTGACAAATCGAGCGCCCTTTGCCGCTCCTGCTGCTTCGCGAATTTGCTCGACGCTAAAGTTTGAGCAGCCGATCTCGCGCACTTTTCCGCCGCGGACCAGTTCATCGAGAGTGCCGAGCGTGTCCGCAATAGGGGTCCTCGGATCGGGTTGATGGAGCTGATAAAGATCGACTCGGTCCGTCCGCAGTCGCTGCAGGCTCGCTTCAATCGCTCTGCGAACATATTTTGGTGATGCGCCCTGTTGGTCCTTTCCCATCTCCATTCCGAACTTCGTTGCGATAACGACCTGATCGCGTCGCCCCTCGAGGGCGCGGCCCAGGAATTCTTCGCTCGAGCCATTCCCGTAGCGATCGGCGGTGTCGAAGAGGTTGATCCCCGAAGCGATTGCCGCATCCACCACTTTTGCGGACGCGTTGGCATCGATCCGCCACCCAAAATTATTGCAGCCGAGCCCGATCACTGACACTTCCAGTGATCCGATATTGCGTGTTTGCATCTTGGAAATTGCGGCAGGGATTGGCAACCGCAACCTTCAAACCGGCCGTCTCCGACCGTCGTCTTCTGAACATTCCTCGGCGCTCAGAGAGCGCCGCTACAGTAGAGCCCCGGCAAAGGATCGATGATTAGTTGAGATCGCTGCGGCTTTCCTCGCCCCCGCCGTGACGTACGCCGTATCCCAGCGCCTCTGTCATGTCGAGCGAAGCCGAGACATCTCTGACTATTGTCCGTGGCTAAACGACCTGACTTCTCAATTATCTAACACCCGAGCGATTCGCCACCTAAGATTAACCCAGTAGCGAACAACTCTTTCATGGGGCGATGAATAGTCAGAGATTGACTCGTTCGCTTCCCCCTCACTCGGCCGACGGCCTGCCCGTCTATGTCGCGGCTTCCCCAGCCACTCCATTCCTCGACTTCGCTCGGAATGACAAAAGAGTCGGTCGGATTGTTGCGGCGGTCTCCGACCGTCGCCGTTACCGATCCCCGTCCGGGCCGGCTGACAAAGCCGTGGCTACGGTGCGGAGTCATGTAGGTTCTCGCGTGAACAGCATCCGCGGCATCCTTCTGCGCAAACGGCGATTGAGCGACACCAGCTTGATCGTCTCCTGGTGCACTGATTCGATGGGTGTGATCCAAACCGTCGCCCGCGGGGCTCGCCGCCCAAAAAGTCCATTCGCCGGCCGACTTGATTTGTTTTTCGAGGCAGAGCTTTCTATCGCGATCAGTCGCAAATCGAACCTGCATACCTTGCGCGAGGTCGCCGTTACCAACCCCTTCGCCGGGATTCGCACTAATTATTTGCGGACCGAAACAGCCTCCTATTTTGTCGAGCTGATCGAGATTTGCACTGAGACGGAGCACCACGAGCCTGAGATTTTTAATCTCTTGCAACGGGCATTCGGTTATCTTGCGGTCAATGATCCCAGCGCGCGTGTTATTTCGCATTTCGAAACTGAACTGGCACGCATTGCGGGCGTGCACAACGCCAAATCAAATCCGGCGATGACTTTGGCAAATCTTTTCGGCAAGTTACCTCGTTCCCGCGCTCGAGTTTTGAAGCAAGTATCGGCGTCCGGCAAAACAACTTCCCTGAAATGAAACTCCTTCTTATCTCTGTTTCCTGCCTCGTCGTCATCGCTTCACCGGTCCGGGGGGAAACGTATAAGTTCGACCCGACGCATTCGAAGATCGCCTTTCAGCTGCGGCATCTTCTCGGTACCGCCCGAGGTGAATTTCACAAATTCAGTGGCACGATCGATTTCGATCGCGAGCACCCCGATCGTTCCACCGTCACAGCGATCATCCAGGTGGCGAGCATCGACACGAAAATTGCCAAACGAGACCAGCATTTGCGGAGCGCGGATTTTTTTGATGCGGCGAAATTTCCGGAAATCACCTTCCGGAGTCGCGGCGTGAAGCGAACAGGAGCCAATAGCGGTGATATCACCGGTGACTTAACCATGCATGGCGTTACCCGGCCGATGACGTTGCATGTCAAGCTGGCGAGCCCCATTACGGCCGAGTCGGTACCCGCGCGAACGCGCTGGCAAGTAACGACCGATCCGATCCACCGCAAAGATTTCAATCTTGTGTTCAGCGGCAGCACCGAAGCTATTTCCGGTATTGGTCAAGAGGTCGTGCCGGCGATCGAGATCGAAGCAGTCCGCGCAGAATAGGCTCGCGTAAGAGTTAATCTGGCGAGCGCGGCTGGCTCGTGGGATAAACCTTCAGGCGATGAGAATCCAACCGCTCGGCGATTCTGCAATCATCCTTGATTTTGCAGACGAATCATCCGACGCCGCCGAGTTGCTCAGGCGCTCGTTGTCTGCGGCTGATGCGCTCGAGCACGCCAACATTCCTGGGGTGATCGAAGTCACCTCAGCTTATCAATCGGTCGCCCTTTTTCTCGATTTAAGCAGGATTGCCTCCGTGGTGGACGGCCGATCAATCGCGGACTTTTTGCACGATCGAATCGTTTCGCTTGTTCGATCGAAGGGTCATCGCTCGAGAATCAGAACGCGATCGGTCGAAGTTCCGGTTTGCTATGACCTCGAGCTTGCGCCTGATCTGGCGCGTGTTGCCGAGCAGACATCACTTGAACAAACCGAGGTCATCGCGCTGCATTCTTCCGCCACCTACACGACCGCGTGCATTGGCTTTATGCCCGGTTTTCCGTTTCTCGCCGGCCTATCCGCAAAGCTGCACTTACCCCGTCTTGCCACCCCGCGAACGCATGTTCCAGCGGGATCGGTTGCGATCGCCGGCGCGCAAGCCGGAATCTATCCGTTCGAGTCGCCGGGCGGCTGGAACGTGATCGGCCGGACACCGCTGCGATTATTCGATGCGGACGCGAATCCGCCGGCACTGCTCCGGCCCGGTGATCGCGTCCGCTTCCGCATCATCACCCGTGACGAGTTCGATAAATTTTTGCCATGATCGTTCTCTCGGCCGGCTTCCAAACAACGGTCCAGGATTGCGGCCGGTTTGGTTTCCGCAAATTCGGAGTGGCGGTAGCTGGCGCCCTCGATCCCGTCTCGCTGCGGTTGATGAACCTGGTCGTCGGGAATGATCAAGGCGCCGCCGGTCTTGAAATTGCCAGTGGACGTGTGCGCCTGCAGTTTGATGATGAGCGTTTGATCGCGTGGTGCGGCGGAGAATTTGAAGTCCTTGCCGGAGGCACGCCAATTCCCCAGTTGCATTGTGCCCGAATTTCAGCTGGCGCAGTCTGTGAGATCCAAGCAAAACGCGGCCGCGCCTGGCTGGCGATCTCGGGTGGAATTGAAGTGCCGGAAGTCCTCGGCAGCCGCTCAACAGATTTGCGCGCCCATTTCGGCGGCCAGAATGGTCGCGCTCTCCGCGATAAGGACGAGCTCTTGTTCGGCGTTCGGAGCGCGCTCGCAATGAGCATAGCTTTACGGCTGCCTGCGGCAGTCTCCGATTGGAGCGCGCCGCGCCTGTTCGCGCCGGGAGGTGTGCTGCGCGTGGTCCGTGGCCGCCGTTGGGACGATTTCGATGAGGGCGTGCGCGCAAAACTTCTCGCACGCAAATTTCGTGTGGCGATGAATTCGGATCGGATGGGGTTACGTTTGGAAGGCGAACGGATCTCCAATGGCACGACCCCAGAGCTTCCATCCGAAGCTGTCGCATCGGGTACGATCCAGGTGCCCCGCGATGGAGCGCCGATCGTGTTGCTTGCCGATTGCCAAACGATTGGGGGCTATCCCAAAATCGGGCACGTGATCACGGTCGATCTTGCCCGGGCCGCACAGCTGCAGCCACTGGATGAGGTAGGTTTTGAGTTAGTCCCCCTTGCCGAAGCACAAGAGCTGTTGCTTGGTCAGGAAAAAGACATCGCTCTTTTTCGCGCCGGATTACAGGCACGATTCGCATGAGAGAAATCGTCGATCTCAACTCCGATCTTGGGGAAGGAGCCGAGCATGACGAGGAGATTCTGGAACTTGTTACTTCCGCAAATATTGCCTGCGGATTTCACGCGGGCGATCCCGATTCCATCTTCGCCTCGATTCGCGCGGCCAAAGAGCAAGGCGTGGCTACCGGGGCGCATCCGAGCCTGGCCGATCGCGAGAATTTTGGCCGGACCGAGAGGGAGGTGAGCGCCTCGGAGGTTTTCACACTCGTCACCTATCAGATTGGTGCTTTTAGAGCACTTTGTGCAGCCGCGGGCACCGAGATGAACCACGTTAAGCCGCACGGCGCTCTTTATAACATGGCGGCATGCAATCAGGCGTTGGCCCAAGCCATTGTTCACGCCGTGCTCGCCGTGGATACACGGCTCATTCTTTTCGTTCCCGCGCGTAGCGCCTTGGAAATCGCCGCGGTCGAGCTGGAATTGCCGACGGCGAGAGAGGTTTTCGCGGATCGAAACTACATGCCGGACGGTTCGCTCGTTCCCCGCTCTCGGCCGGATGCGCTGCTTCGCGATCCAGTTGAAGCGGCGGAACGAGTTGTACGAATGCTGCGCGAAGGCGTCGTCCGTGCCGTCGATGGCAGCGACGTTCCGATTGAAGTTGAAACCATTTGTGTACACGGCGACACCCCAGAGGCGGTGGGATTTGTCCGGGAGCTCCGCCGGCGGCTTGAATCGGAAAGGGTGACCATTGCTCCGCCAAGACGGCGCCGATGAACGGCGACGATTTGAAGCAGCATCATACCAGCCTGGTTCGCGGGCTCGGTTTGCTCGACGCCACCATGATCGTCATGGGTTCGATGATCGGTTCCGGCATTTTCATCACCTCGGCTGAATCCGCGCGATTGATCGGTGCACCTGGCTGGCTGCTGTTGGCATGGGCCGTAGCCGGTTTAATGACGATCACCGGCGCGCTTTGCTGCGCCGAACTCGCTACCATGATGCCGCGCGCGGGCGGCGTTTACATTTTTTTACGGGAAGCCTACGGCCCGGCGCTCGGGTTCCTATTCGGTTGGACACTTTTCCTGGTAGTGCAGACGGGAACTATCGCCGCCGTCGCCATCGCTTTCGCGAGGTTTCTTGGCGTATTTGTGCCAGCGGTCAGCTCCGATGGTTACCTGGTCGCGCCGATCGTCGTATTACCCGGCTATGCGCTGAGTCTTTCGACGGAACAGCTCATCGCGATTTTGCTCATCGCACTCCTGACATTCACCAACCCGCGCGGTTTGCGTATCGGCAAGCTGGTCCAAAACAGCTTCACTTTTGCTAAAACGGCCGCGCTTGCCGGCGTCATTGTCGTCGGATTGATTTTGGGCTGGCGTCCGGCCTGTGCTGCTCTGGCCTCGAATTGGTGGAATCCGTCGGCTAACGGCTGGAATCCTGAAGCCGCGCAGCCGGGTCTTGGAATCGTTGGCGGTCTCGCCATCGCGTTGCTGTTTGGCAAAGCCATGGTCGGCCCGCTCTTCGCGCAAACGGCGTGGACGAATGTCACATTTATCGGGAGCGAAGTGCGTGAGCCCGGTCGCAATCTTTCGCGTGCGTTGCTTTATGGTTGCGGGATTGTCGTCCTGCTTTACCTGCTGACCAACCTCGCCTATGTCGCCGTCCTCTCTCTCGATGGCATCCAGCACGCCCCACAAAATCGCGTCGCTGTCGCCATGATGCGGGTGATCTTCGGAACACCCGGCGTGTTGGCAATGGCGGCAGCGATCATGATCTCGACCTTCGGTTGCGACAACGGCCTGATTCTCGCCGGTGCGCGCGTTTACTATGCCATGGCACGCGACGGTTTATTTTTTCGCAGGGTCGGAACGACAAATCGGTTTTACGTCCCGGCTGAAGCCCTGGTAGTGCAGGCCATTTGGACAATGCTCCTGACCCTCCCGCGAACCGTCACCACCAATGCCAGCTCCGGCGCGCACTCTTTCGGTAACGTTTATACTCAACTACTCGAATACATCGTCTCGGCCGACTTGATCTTTTATCTGCTGCTTGTCGGAGCGGTGATCATTTTGCGGCGTAAACGGCCAAATGAGCCGCGGCCCTATCGGACATGGGGTTATCCAATCGTGCCGGTGATCTCCATCGTCCTGGCCATCCTTCTTGTTTGCGACCTCGCCTATTTGGCCCCCGCTACGTCGGGCGTCGGAATTGCCATTGTTCTGACGGGCGTGCCCGTTTATCTGGTTTGGAAGGCGCGAGCTCGCAGCCAGCGCACTTAAAGTTGACCCCTTGAAGAAGTGAACGAGCCGTATCCGATTATGAAAGGCTACGTCTCCCTCGCGCTGTAGCGGCGCTCTCTGAGCGTCGAACCAAACTAATGCGACGGTCGGAGACCGCCGCTACAGTCGTCATTCCGAGCACCGCCAACTGCCGGACCGGACCTGAGACCTGAATATTCACTTCTGGTGTAGCGTCCGCTTGCCTGCTCAGCCTGCCCGTCGTGGAGGGCGAACGCTTTCGGAGTCCTCAGCGGCCGGCCGTCTCTGCCGCCGAGCGAAAGTTTAGAATGTAATAGGCGGACGCTTTGTCATTCCGAGCGAAGCCGAGGAATGGAGCGGCTGGGGAAGCCGCGACATAGACGGCAGGCCGTCGGCCGAGTGAGCGGGAAGCGAACGAGTCAATCTCTGACTATTCATCGCCCGCATGAAAGAGTTGCTCGCTACTGGGTTAGTCTTAGGTGGCGAATCGCTCGGGTGTTAGATAATTGAGAAGCCAGGTTGTTTGGCAACGGACAATAGCCAGAGATGTCTCGGCTCCGCTCGACATGACAGTATGCGCTGGGGACAGCGCACACTACAGCGCGATTGTTGTAGCGTCCGCTGTCCCCAGCGGACAACGGGCAGAACAGCAGATGGAGGCGCTGGTAGGACCGTTCACCGAACCGCCCCAGCAACTCCTCGCTCGCCACGGGACGAATCCGTCCGATTGGCGGACAGGACTGGCAAGGTCAACTGGCAAACGTTTTCGGCGCCTTCAGGTGATGTTCGGGGGGTCACTCAGCCGCGCCGTTGGCACGGATTTAGCGGCATAGACGCGGTATGCCGAAGATTTTTGGGGTTCCCGGTGCGCACTCTGCGCATCAATCGGTAAAGGCCTATAAACGAAAGCTTTTGACCATCGTTTTTGTCGCCGCCACTACCGCTTTCCTGGAAGGAATCATGTTAACGATTCTATTCGTCACCCGTGGTGAAGCCAGCGGCGCGGCGGTCGCTGCTTTGGTGATTGGAGTTTGTCTGTGGTGGTTTTGCCGCTACGCAGGCCGACGAATCACCGCGTTGGAACGCGAACGATTCTACTGGGGCAAAGGTGCGATTGGCGGGCGAGAGGTCGAGGCTGAGTTGCAACGACTCTCGAATAAATTTTTTATCTTCCATAATCTGAATACCGGACGCGGAATTTTCGAGCATGTCGTTCTTGGCCCCACCGGCTTTTTCGCGGTCGAGACCAAAAGCTGGATTGGACTGGTCGGAGTTGATCAAGCTGGGGAATTGACGCTGAATAGTAGGGCAGTGGAGCAGCCCTACATAAAAATGTTCCTGCGCAGGATCGCTTTGCTGCGCGATCAGTTGGGTGCTCTCGCTGAGAGCAGCGATTTTCACATTCGCGGTGTGATGGTTTTCCCGAGCGCGCACGTCGATGCCCCCTATGGCAACACCCAGGAAGCGCATTGCGTTCGCCTCGAACAGTTGCACGAATATATCGAACACCCGCTGTATTCGCGGAAACTTGGCGAGGATGAAATCGATCGGCTCGTTTGCGGGCTGAGGGATATTGCTGGAACCGACAGACGTTTTCCGCACTCCGAGCCGGTTGGGCTTCGCCCGGCGCTGACGTAGTCGTTATAGGGTCCGCCGGTCGGCCTGGCTGTGGCGTCCGCTGTCCTGCGCGAACGCTTGCGGAGTCCTTAGCGGATAATTGGGCCGTCGGCGGTGAATGCGCTGGCGGATGCAAATGCGCTGCGGACAGCGCACATTACAATGCGATTGTTGTAGCGTCCGCTGTCCTCAGCGGATTGTGATTTCGATATGCGGGGAGGGGACCGAACGCTACAACACTCGTTGTGCAGCGGAAAATCAAAGCGAAACCGCCCCGACTCGGCCTGTTGTTCGCTCGGTTCGAGGCGCCGGTCTACCTGCTCAGCTTCAACACTCATACGCGGCGCCAAGTTTTAGCTACAGCCGCGGTTCACGCTGCTTTCATCAAGTATTGCCATCATGCGGCGAAATTCGGAATAATTGTCGGTCGTTACGTGATCATGCCGGATCACGTGCATCTCTTTCTCTGTTTCGGCAGCAACTGCACGATCACATTGAGCGAGTGGATCAAAGGGATGAAGCGCCAATTAAACTCGGCATTGTCTGATTGCTCGGTACGGCCCACGCGAATTTCCGGCCAGATCTTATCGTCGCTCTGGCAACCTGGATTCCATGATCATCTTTTGCGCAGCAGCGAGAGTTACGTCGATAAATGGAATTATGTGCACGAAAATCCGGCTCGCGCCGGCCTCGTCGAAACTGCTGAGGCCTGGCCTTACGCCGGGGAAATCGGAATCATCGATCGAGCGTAATCGTTTGTAGTGTCCGCTGTCCTCAGCGGACACAAGAAGCGCTCGGATGCGCTCGCAGACAGCGCACGCTACAGCACGCTTGCGAAACTTATACGCATGAGTTTGGTGCGAGACGCCCAATTCGCGGATGAAACTGTTCGATATCTCCGTTTTAATGACCGAGGAACTGCGTACGTTCCTCAGCGGAGCCCACGCTGATCCATTCCGCATTCTCGGTCCGCACCGCGTCGGAAAGGACGTCATCATTCGTGTTTTCCGGCCGGACGCGCGCGAAGTTTTAGTCAAAATCGACGGCTACGGCAAAAGTGTTCCGGCCGAGAAGATTCATGACGACGGGCTTTTCCAGGCGGCGCTGCAGGACTGCGATCGCGACTTCACCTACATGCTTAAGATCAAGCGGTGGGACGAGACCGAACAAATCACCCGCGACCCGTATTCCTATGGCGTGATCATGGGTGAAATGGATCTCTATTTATTTGGCGAGGGACAACATTGGCAGCTTTACGAGAAATTTGGCGCCCACATTCGGCGCGTCGGGGAAGACAGTGGCGTTTACTTCGCCGTCTGGGCGCCAAACGCCCAGCGGGTCAGTGTGGTCGGAGATTTCAATGGCTGGGATGGGCGGGTCCACACCATGCGCCGGCTCCTCGGGAGCGGTGTCTGGGAATTATTTATTCCGACGATTGGCGAAAACGTGCATTACAAATTCGAAATTCGAACGCACGGCGGCGCGATCTTTTTGAAGAGCGATCCTTTCGCGTTTTTCAATCAACATGGTCGCGCCACGGCCTCGCTCGTTTACGATCTGGATCGATACCGCTGGAGCGATGGCGCCTGGATGGAGTCGCGCCGGGACAAGAACTGGGTCCGGCGCCCGGTCAGCGTTTACGAAGTTCATCTCGGCTCCTGGCGCAGAAAAACGGAAGAGAAAAGTCGGCAGCTCAGTTATCTCGAGTTTGCCGAGACTCTTCTGCCTTACGTCCTCGAGATGGGCTACACCCATATCGAGTTAATGCCAATTGCGGAGCATCCGTTTGAAGGTTCCTGGGGGTATCAGGTTACCAACTATTACGCGCCAACCAGTCGCTTTGGGACACCGGACGAGCTCCGCCATTTTATCGACAAATGTCATCAGGCCGGAGTGGGGGTGATCATGGATTGGGTCCCGGCGCATTTCCCGAAAGACGCACATGGGTTGGCCGAATTTGACGGGACCGATCTCTACGAACACATGGATCCGCGCCAGGGCGAGCAGGTGGATTGGGGCACGCTCATTTTCAACTTCGGCCGCAACGAAGTTCGCAATTTCCTGATCGCGAACGCCCTCTTTTGGCTGGA
>QHNU01000061.1:25008-25260 GCA_003218525.1 Verrucomicrobiota bacterium | reverse complement strand
GTCCTTGATGTCAACGCGCCACTCAGCGCCGTCGCATCCATCGTGTAAGTGCGCTCGTCAACATCCACAAAAACGGGCTTGGCACCGCAATAGCTAATTGCTTCAGCAGTTGCCATGAATGTCATCGGTACCGTGATGACCTCATCGCCCGGCCCGACACCGCAGGCGATGAGGGCAAGCCATACGGCCTCCGTCCCGCTGCCAAGACCGACGGCATGCTTGCACTTACAGAATTGGGCGAAGACCTCTTCG
>QHNU01000061.1:0-24974 GCA_003218525.1 Verrucomicrobiota bacterium | reverse complement strand
CGTTCGAATTCGTCGCGCAGCGGCGCGTGGTTCGATTTAAGATCGAGAAAAGGTACTTTCATTTAAGTGAATCGATAAACCGCGCCTCCTCTTCAGCTCTGGCGCGATAAGTTGGTGAGCCGGGCCGGCGTCGCTCATACGGCAACGGGCCCTACTCGCATCGCGCCCCGAGACGGAGCTGTCTTGGGTATGGCCGTTTGCTCGCGGTTGCGTGCGAAATTAACCGGGGCGCCATTGGCTTTGAGCGAGGCGGATGCAGCTTCGAGAATGGTCACGAGCTCGAGGCCAGCGCGACCGTTCGTCTGCGGCTCCACTCCTTGCTCGATACAATCGATAAAGTGCTGGCATTCCACCTTCAGCGGTTCCTCCTGCTGAATGTGCGGGATGTAGCTGTCGCCATAGTGGTAGGAATAATGGAACTCGGCAAACGTGTCGTAGTGTGGCGGCCGATCGACACGAACGTCATAGATCCGGATTTTTTCGAGCGGCTGCAAATCGTCGTAAACGACCATGCGGCGCGTGCCCACGATGGTCATCTCGCGGACTTTGCGTGGTTCCAGCCAGCTGCTTTGAATGGTAGCGAACCGTTTGTTGCGAAAGGAAAGCGAGAGATTTGTTACGTCTTCTACCCCGGAAGTGACGTGAGCGTTCCCCTGACAGTTCACGGTCAACGGCAACTCGTCCAGAATGTGGAGAATGATCGAGATATCGTGCGGCGCCAGATCCCAGACGACATTGATATCCTTCTGGAAGAGTCCCAAATTGAGACGGCGAGCGTTGATGTAGCGAATATCGCCGATGTCACCGGCGCGGATAATGTCGCATATCTTTTTGACAGGCGACGAATAGAGGAAGGTATGGCCGCTCATGAGAACAACGCCTTTTTCGTCGGCGATCTCGATCAGCTCCTCGCATTCAGCCGATGAGGCAGCGAGCGGCTTCTCCATCAAAATGTGTTTGCCGGCGGAGAGCGCGGCCTTGGCCAGGCTGAAATGGTACTCGACTGGCGTCGCGATCGCGATCGCATCTGTTTCCGGATCGTTGATCACTTTAGAGGCGTCGGTGTGCGCCTCGACATCGGAATAGAGCGTGCACAAATGTCGCAAGCGATTTTCGTTCACGTCGCAAATCGACTTCAGGCGACAACTGGTGAGGGCTTTGAAATTGCGGACCAGGTTCGGACCCCAGTAACCGCAACCGATTACCGCTACGTTGATGGGTGATGACATTTGGCCGTCTAGGTTCGGACGGAACGGGGGCGACGCGTGGCGACTCGCGGAAGGCGGTGCCAACTATCACGGACCTGATTGGCGATGGCCGGAAACGTTCTCACCAGGATTCTCAGGTCCAACCACAAAGAAATATTGCGTGAATAGAAAATGTCCATCTCAATCATCTCGCTAAACGTCGTCTGGTTCTTACCATTCACCTGCCACCATCCAGTCAAACCAGGATACGCGTTTACTCGCTCACGATGAGGTGGTGAGAACCGCTCGAATTCGCGGACGGTGCATGGCCGCGGTCCGATCAAACTCATTTCCCCCGTCAACACGTTAAAAATCTGCGGTAGTTCGTCCAAGCCCATTGCCCGTAGAATTTTGCCACCCGCGATGAGGCGGGGATCGCCTTGCTCATCCAGCTTAATCATCGGGCAGTCGGCCACCATTAGGTGTTCAAGGTAACGTTCATGGGTTGTGGTGTCGGCGTTCACCTTCATTGTGCGAAATTTCACGATCATGAAGCGTCGCCCGCGAAAGCCGATTCGAGGCTGGCGATAAAATATGGGCCCGGGCGACGTAATCCCGACCCAGATCGAGATCACGGTCATCACCGGCAGCCATAGCGGGGCTGTCAGCGCGATGACCAGAAGATCGAGTCCGCGCTTCCAAGCCGGCAGCGGAGGAGAAAGCCGGGCCGGCAGCTCCGCCCTCCCATGAGCTTCAGCCTGGTTGATAATTGAGACTGCGTCGAGTGACACTAGACGTCCGGAATCGAACGCCTCGGACGAGCCGTTTCGTCTAATGGGATCGCGCTGCGAACGCGCGACATCCGTGACGACCTCCTGAAGAAAGCGATCGACCTCGCCATTTTCTTCGTCGTGGCCGGAATTTATTAAATCGAAGCCGTCGCGTGAACGGGTGATCGATTCCTCAGCGTCAGCTGATCCGTTGATCATCATTTGTTCCCTCCCTATTCCCTGAATGGCGCTGCGGATCCTGGGCGTGCTGCCGCCCGTGGTTGCTCGCCTCGTTATCGGCCAGAACCTCATTGATCACGTTTCCTAGTAGTTATATATCGTTCACGCGGACTCCTATAATTTCCACGCTTACTAGAGCTATCAATTTCCCCCGGTTTCGTCAATAAATTTCCGCTCAAGCTTCACCCCGCAATTCCCGCGCCATCCCATTCCCCTCACACGAGGCGCGTTTATCCTAAACCCCAAAAACCTGCTAAAGTTTGCCTTTTCAGGCGACGCCCTGATATGGGACGTTAGTCCTACAAGTTTCTCAAGTCATGTGAAGTTTGGGTTACGGAATGCTTTGGCGTGCCCCAGATTGATGCGACGCAATTCCAAGAAAAAAATTCATTCGCGGATAAGTGATTTTGCTGTCGCCGCCGATGCCGTCCTTCCGCCGGCAAACCAGTCTCGCCCGATTCCCTTTGAAAGAATCTGCTCGCCAAAAGGATAGCCGCCGCGCACCAGGTACCAGTAAAATGCCGCATACGTGCTCGCTACGCGCTCCAATATCCAAACTGGTGCGAACCAACACGCGGACCGCGGGAAAACCTGAGCAGCTTGACCACTGGCGCGTCCGGCGGCCGCGATCAGAATCGAGCCAAGGCTCAGCACAGCCGCAAAAAATATGAGCGGTGGGTTTTGCCCTGCGAACGCAAGAAAAACTGCGAGAGGAAGAATGCTAGCAAAGAAAATAGTTTTTCCGCGCAGCCCAAAATCTTCATACGCTTGTCGCGGTCGCTGTTCGAGCCACTTATGAAATCGCGGCGGATTCTTGCGGATGAAGAGATCGATCTGGTGATCAATCGAAAGCCCTTGTCGGGCGAAATGCCGGATCATTTCCTCGTTGTCAAAAAGGACGTCTCCGTCGTATTCCCCGGCGCGCAGCGCTGCGGATCGGCGAAAGGCACAGGTGCCCGGATAATCTCCCATACGCAATGTGGCGCGATTGATCAGCATCCGAGCCGTTTCAATGCGCGACCACCACGGCGCCGGTACGATAAAATTTTGCGGCCGGACCACGTCGAATTTTTCCAGACGCTCGCAGATCAGCGCGATCTCCTCGGCGCGATAACGCACGTCGTCATCAGCGAGGATAATCTTTTCATTCGCGGCGATCGCGACGCCGGTATGAACGGCGTTGACCTTGTCATTCAAATAGGTGAAACGGTTGACCTTGTCATTCAAATAGGTGAAACGCCGAATGACTGGGTGATGCAGGCAAATCGAACCCCAGATCACCGCATGTCTGGTAAATACTGCCGTGTATGATCCATCGATGACGATCACTTCGCACCCAGCCGCTCTCAGGGCTTGAAAATAAGTCGCGAAATTTTTTGCCTCTGTGATCGAAAATACAGTGCGGCGTATCGGAAGGAGATAGCTGCACTTCCCTCGCACCCGGCGCACGTCAAGGAAACGTGTGAGTACTTCGATTTGGTTGTGTGAAAATATTACACTTCTTGAATTTGCGACCACGTCGAGCCCGGCCCGCGTAAAAGTTGTGGGTTGGATGAAGGAGGCGAAGGGCAAGCAACGGGATAACACCGCGATTGCGCGAAAGTTTCACGCGTTCATTGAGCGTTCTGTCTTTCCTTGCCTAGGGGCCAAAGCAGCGCTGAATATGGGCGCTTATGAATTACAATGCTACGCGGAATTGGGTGACAGCATGGCGAGCACTTATCTCGCTTCCGATCTTCACCGTTTTATTAATTCCTCGCTTCGCCGGAGGAGCGATTTCGCTACCTTCGGAGCGATATTTAGTCGGCCTGTCGAAATGACGGAACTCGAATTTGAGCAGCGTCTTTGGCGAACACTCCAACAACTAAATCGGATCGATGCTGAAAAATTCGACTGGGACCCGACCGTTGGTCGCAAGCCTGAGTGCGCCAACTTCGCGTTCAGCTTTGGTGGCCACGCTTTCTATATCGTCGGTATGCATCAAGGTAGTTCGCGACTGGCACGACAGTTTCCTCTTCCCGCGCTCGTATTCAATGCGCACGATCAATTCCGGAAGCTGCGCGCCGAGGGCAAATGGGAACGAATGAAAGCAAGCATTCGCAACCGTGACGCTGTATTGCAGGGTGAGTGGAATCCGATGCTGGACGATTTCGGAGAAAGATCTGAAGCCCGCCAATATTCCGGACGCGTAGTCGAAGAAAGCTGGAGCCCATCATTCCGGGCTGCCCAAATGGGACAAGCCGGGGGTTGTCCCTTTGCGCCTTAGCGACGGATGCAGCGGGTCGAACGGCAGTGCGGGGTCGCATTTCAGCTCCTCAAGACCCAACTGCTTACCGTTACCGATCTTGAAGGAGAACAAGTCGCCGACCTCGTTGCTTTTAATTCAGCGGATCCGCGAGAATATCTCTCATCCGGACGCAGTATCGATTACGCAAATACGATCTATCTTACCACCGGCAACGTTCTTTACTCGAATCGCAGCCGGCCATTGCTCACGATTGTGGCCGACGATGTGGGACAACACGATTTTCTGCTCACTCCGTGCAGCTTGGAGACTTTTCAGATCATTTATGGTAATCGCGGGTACCACCCGAGCTGTTTTGAAAACTTGGCTATCTCTTTAAAGCGATTTGGCATCGCGCCTGATTCCATTTCGACCACGTTTAACATTTTCATGAACGTCGGGATCAGTCCGGACGGTACTCTTACGATCCAGCCGCCCCGATCGCGAACGATGGATAAAATCGTCCTACGCGCGGAGATGGACCTGATCGTTGGTCTCACTGCCTGTTCGGCCGAGATGACTAACAATTATTGCTTTAAACCAATTGGTTATGAGATTTCAGAGGTGAGTGACGGGTCTTAGCCGCGCTTACTCGGGTCAGCGGCGTGATGGCAGAGGCTATCAATTTAACCTGGACGAGGTTCGGTTAATCGCCCCGGCCAACTACCCCCTTAGTGCGGTGATAATCTACGGTAGATCTCGAGATCGTGCTGGACGGCAGCAGCGAGCGCCTTATCGCCATCGGCCGCGGCGAGTTCGCTACAGCGTTCAGCCGCGGTGATTGCTTCCCCGGTCTTGCCGGCCCCGGCGTAGGCGGCGGCCAGCGTATGATAAATGAGTGCATCGGGCTGCCGAGCCAATTGCGCGGCTTTTTCGGCGAGTGTGACCGCCCGCGCGGGATCGCGAACAGCGGGGTCGGATGAGGAAACCAGAAGCCAGGCAAGATTATTGAGCGCCGAAATGGAATCCGGTGCGAGGTCTAGAGCTTTTTCGATTTCATCGACAGCCTGTCGCTCTGAGGCGGCCGCTGCAAGGGCGTTGCCCAATGCAAGATGCGCTCCTGCATCGCCCGGCTGAAGGCCAACGACGCGTTGGTATTCGGCGATGGCATCGGTGAAATGGCGTTGCTGCAAAAGAATTCGGCCAAGATTGAAGTGAGCGTCCGGCGTTTGTGGATTAATCTGCACCGCACGACGGTAATGATTTGCGGCATCTTCAACGTTCCCCTGGACAAGCACAGAATTTCCCAGATCAACCTCGGCGGCGGCGAATTCCGGCTCAGCCGCGAGTGCGCTGCGGTAATGTGAGATCGCATCGTCGAGGCGTCCGAGACGCATCAAGGCCACACCGGCACGATGCTGAGCGTCGGCATCACCGGGTTGTAATCGAATGGCGTTTTGATATTCCGCGAGCGCGCCATTCCAATCGCCGGTCTGCGCGTAAGCCTGGCCGAGGTTCACATAGGCATTTCCGAAATCAGGTCGCAAGGCAATCGATTGTCGATACTCTTGCATTGCGTCGGAAACTTCACCGCGGCGGAGGAAGACATTCCCGATGTTGTTGTGCACAAGCGCGCGACTGAGGAGGTAACGCAAGCTCGCCCGCCGCTCGAGCACCTCGAGGCCAGTGCGATATTGCTCAAGAGCACGGTTAAGTTCGCCGCGACTTGCGTAAACTGCTCCAAGATTCGCGAGAGCGACATCGTTGTCCTTTGTTACTGCGAGTGTGTGGTTCCACAGCGTTTCGCTGTCGCGCCAGAATGTGAGTTGCTCCAGCGTTCGCCAGCCAAGAAGTACGACGATCGTGACAGCCGCGGGCCACGCCATCCACATGGCACCACTGCGGCGAAGTAGGGCAACCATCCCCCATGTCGCCGCGATAATGAGGCCGATCTGCGGAAGGTAAGTGTACCGGTCGGCGTGCGCTTGAAGCCCGATCTGCAAAATACCAATGACTGGCCCGAGCATGATCAGATACCAAAACCAGCCGGTGAAGAAATAGGGACTGTGGCGGCGGAGCGCAACGGCCAGGATGGTAATGCCAACGAGAAGCGCAGCGGCACCAAGGATCGTCAGCAGCGGCGATTGTTCGAGCGGCAAAGGATAAAAAACGGCGAGTCTTTTCGGCCAGATGAACTGGTAAATGTAGGTACAATAACTGAGCGCGGCATTTCCCAATCGATCGATCAGCGGAACGGTATCCAAGGCGCCTTCGCTACCGTGAGCGGCAAGTAGGGTCGCAATCGCTGACGCGACAGAAAGAACGAACAGCGGAATTTTCTCAACGACAGCGCGCGAGAACGAGATCGCGGGCAAACCCGGCTGCGTCGTAGGAAATGTCCGCAATCGCCGCAATGGCCAAAAGTCTAGTAGAAGTAGAACGAACGGCACACTGATCAGCATCGGCTTCGCCATTAGGCCGCCGGCAAATAGCGCAATTACCGGCCACATCGTCCGCCATCCCGGCGCGCGCGTGTAACGAATATACGCGCCGAGGACGCCCATGAAGAACAACGCGCTAAGCACATCTTTGCGCTCGGCAATCCATGCGACCGACTCCACCCGCAACGGGTGGAGCGCGAACACAACGGCCACGACACCAGCGCGCCACGTCGATCCAGCCATGGAATGTAGAACCAGGAAAAGCGCGGCCGCGGCGAGGGAGTGTAGCAGCACATTAATCGCGTGATGACCGCCCGGATTCAGCCCGAACAGTTCACAGTCCAACATGTGCGTGATCGTGGTGATCGGATGCCAGTTACGTGCGTGCGGCTGGGTAAAGGCGCGCGTGATGCCCGAGAGGGTGAAGCCGTGATTGATCGCCGGGTTTGCGTAAACGTAGACTTCGTCGTCGTAGTTGACGAAGCCAGCATGGATGGCCGGGCTAAAGATTGCGGCGGTCAACGCAAAGACAGCCACTGCGATAATCCATACCCGCCAAGGACGCTTAGCAGCGACAGCGCCTTTCGATTTCGGCATGCCCGAGTTTAGCGGGCCAAACTCAATCGTCGCGCGAGATTTTGGGTCGGAAAATGAAGCCGCGCTGCGGGATGGTACCCGTCAGCGCGGCTCTGGGCATGGCTATTACTTCTCAGCGGAATCGTTATCGATTACTCCACATTGGTACTGGCTAGGTAGTGGGGCGCCGCGTGAGGGGTCAGGTGCCGCAAATCTCTTTGTTTGGGCCTGGATTTTTGTGTTTCCATCATAAACAGAAACCCCGGAATCTGCGTCCTTGTTCTCCTTCAATGAACTCACGGTGCGCGATATTAACACCATTCATGCCACGAACGGTCACGGCCCAATTTGCAGGTATTTGTTTAGTTAATTCACCACTGCAACATCTTGTTCGCAAGCAGTTTAGATATCTAACAATTATTCCATAAATCGATTCGCTTTTTCTTTTACTAAAACCGCTCCTGGCCTTATAACGAGATGCTTGGGCCAGTTTCGATACCAGCGATATCATTTATGATCCAGAGCCCGTAGATGCCGACTGAGCGTTGCCCGTGAGATGCCGAGAAGTTTAGCAGCGCGCCGCTGATTTCCGTTTGCTTGCCGGTAAACGAAGCGCAGATGACGCTCGACCGCACTGGCGAGCGAGAGATCGTGTGAGCCATCCACGCGTACGGGTGGAGACGCTGAATTACTGTCAACGACAGTCGCTGACGACTCAGCCGAATTCAGGTCCGGTGGAAAATGGACATGCTCGGGCATGATGACATTGCCATCACAAAACAGGGTCATCGTCCGAACCGTGTGATACAGCTCGCGCAAATTTCCACGCCAATCATGCGCCATCAGACAATCCATAGCTGCCGGATGAATCGCGTTAATTTCCTTTCCGAAACGTAAAGCTGACGCTTTCAACTCGGCTGCAATTAGTCCGGCCAGTTCCTCCCGCCGATCACGTAGCGCCGGAATCAAAATGGTCAGGCCATTCAGTCGATGATAAAGATCTTCGCGGAACTTTCCCTGCCGGAGGCGGTCGCGCAGGGAAACGTTGGTGGCACAAATAATACGCGCGTCTGTCTTCAACATTCGCTCGGAACCCAACCGTTCAAATTCGCCGTACTCAAGAACGCGCAAAACTTTTACCTGCGCCAGCGGACTCATTTCCGAAATTTCGTCGAGAAAAATAGTGCCCCCATTTGCCAGCTCGAACTTGCCTTTCAACGCTTGTTGAGCGCCGGTAAACGCGCCTTTTTCGTGACCGAAAAGCTGGCTCTCGAGCAAGGTATCGCTCATGGCCGACGCGTTGAAGGAGATGAAAGGGCCCTCGGCGCGAGCGGACGAATTGTGAATCGCGTGCGCGAGCAGAGTCTTCCCGGTACCAGTTTCTCCGAGCAACACGATCGGCACGTCCGAATTGGCTGCTAACGTGGCCAAGCGAATGCAGCGCGCCATCGCATCGTTGGTCGTGCGCAAATCTTCCACCCTCAAGGTTGAAAGCGTCGGCTGCATTCCCTCGGCTGCTTAGTTGCGAATCCCTTCCTTCAATTGCTTGATTGGCTCGAAAGCGTATTCGATCAGCGTGCGTCGGCCAATGCGAATTCGCGCTTCGCCTTTCATTCCAACGCGGAGCGTGAGCCGCTGCCGATTCGCGGTATCATCGAACGAGGCAAGAGCGACAAAGTGTTGCCCGCCGCTGCTGCTCACAGCGGAAGGACTGACCCAGTCCAGTTTTCCGCTCAGTGCGCCATAACGTTGATATGGAAATGCTTCAAAGAAAAATCGGACCGGCTGGCCCATAACAATTTTCGCCAATCCACTTTCGTTCAATAGAAGCCGAGCCAGAGGCTTACTTTCGGTCCGAGCCAGTTGGCAGAGCTCCTGCCCATTCTGCACGACGCTACCGGCATTCCGTTGCGAGAGCGAAATGACAACTGCGTCATAGGGGGCGCGAATGGTTAATAAACTTTGCTGCGAATTCTCCAGATCCGACTTCAATCCTTCGAGCTTCATCTTGAGTTTTTCGACTTCAGCGGTTTCCTCGGCCCGTTTTCGCGCATGCTCGTTTTGCATCTGCTGGCGCTCGAGTCTGACCTGCTCGAGCGTCCGCTGCGCCACGGCTTGATCCTTCTCTGCTCCCGCCGCTTCCAGCTGCAATTTAATCAGGTCGACTTGCGAAAACCCTCCGCTTTTGGAGAGCTTTTCCAGCCGGACCAGCAGATCGCGATTGCTGTTCGCTTGCTTTTCGTGGAAGCGCAGCTCGCTTTCTGCTTGCGAGACCTGAGCGTTCTTGATGTCGGCTTCTGCTGTGTAGGCCTCTTCCATTCTTGCTAACGTCATTTGATGCGTTCGCAGGTCTTCCGTCAGCGTCCGCAGCTGGGTGTCGAAGACGCGGATTTCATCGGACCGAAGGACAAACAATTCCGTTCCCGCTGAAACGGTTTGGCCTTCGGCTACCGCCACGCGACTGAGTGTGGCCAAACGGGGCGATTGGATAGGGTCAGCGCCGTTGTGTGGCACGAGAATGAATGGCGCATGTTCGGTTTCCGGAAGCTGTACGAAAATCGCTGCAAGTAACCCGACGCCGAAAACCGCGATCAGCCAGTGGGCGATAAAGCGAACAATTCGCGGCGGCGGATCCTGCGGCAGCATTTCGGATTCCGCATCGAGCGAGCTGGACGTAAAAGTTGCTGCGCTCATCCGCCGATCCCCATTTGCTGACTGGACAGATAAAAATACAGACCGCGCTGGGCCATCAGCTCATCGTGTGTGCCAATCTCAGCGACGCTCCCCTTTTCCAGCACAACGATCGCGTCCGCCTCCCGAATTGTGCTCAGGCGATGCGC
The DNA here is from genome assembly GCA_003218525.1 of Verrucomicrobiota bacterium. GTDB lineage: Bacteria > Verrucomicrobiota > Verrucomicrobiia > Chthoniobacterales > UBA10450 > AV69. The sequence continues at coordinate 14,696 of QHNU01000061.1, read as the reverse complement.
GATCGCGATCGTGGTGCGGCCAGCCATGACCCGGCCGAGGTTGTTTTGGATGGCACGCTCCGACTCGGTATCAAGCGCACTGGTCGCCTCGTCGAAGATCAGAACCGGTGGGTTATTGTAAATCGCGCGGGCAATAGCGATCCGCTGCTTTTGTCCACCAGAAAGGGAAAGCCCGGACTCACCGATCTTTGTTTCGTAACCCATGGGCAAGCGCATGATGAAATCATGCGCCGCGGCTGCCTGAGCGGAGGCGAGAACACGGTCAAGATCGGGCTCGGGATCTCCGAAGGAAATATTCCGCGCGATCGTTTCATTGAACATGTGATTTTCCTGCAACACCATTCCGATATGACGGCGAACGTCGCGATAGTTCAGTGTCCTGAGATCGACATAATCAAAATAAATATTGCCTTCGGTTGGTTCGAGCAGGCCAGCGATCAATTTGACCAGCGTCGTCTTGCCGCAACCACTGCGACCGACAAATGCGATCATGCGACCTGGGGCAAGATCGAGCGTGATGTTGCTCAAAATATTAGGTGCTTCCGGACCGCCGTATCGAAAGCTGACATTGCGCAATTCGATGCGGCCTTCGAGACTGTGCACTGGGGTTAAGCGTGAACGGTCGCGTCCCTGCTCCGGGTCCTGCTCGAAGATATCATTCAGGCGGTTAATCAGGACGGCGGCAAACTGGAGGTTGTCCCATACTCCAAGGGTGCGAAGAATGGCGCTGTAGGCGATCGCCGTCAGTGAACTAAAGGCGACAAAACCGCCCACGCTGAGGTGGCCATTAATCACCTGGTTCGCGCCGACCCAAAGGAAAATCGCAGTCGAGAGCAGGCCGATCGTTTGCAGCACGCTGTCGTAGGACATGACCACGAAGGTCGATTTGAAAACCTTCTTCGAGACGGAGAGAAATTCATTCAGCATGGCATCGCGAAAGACCGATTCTGCCGCGGCCGCCTTGACCGCTTCGATCCCTTTGATGGCATCGATTTGATGAGAAGCGTACTTTCCCTGGCTTTCCTCGACTTCAGCGAAAAGAGGCCGCAGCACTTTTAACGAGAAGTACATGAGCCCGGCGTAGAGCGGTGTGGTCGCGAGAAAGGCAAGGGTCAGCCAACCACTGTAAAGAAACATGAGGAGGATGGCCCCGATCAGATGGACCATCGCCAGCAGTGCACCGATCCCGTGTTGGACCGCGAAATGGCGCACTTGCCGGGCGCCATCGAGGCGCCGTTGAATGTCCCCTGTTCGACGGCTGGTGAAATAGCTCATCGGCAACGAGAGAAGCTGCCGGCTCAGAAAATCGAGGATTGACGTATCGAGTCGAACAGCAGCGAAGGCGAGCAAATACTCCTGCGCGATTGCCGCCATCTGGACGAAAATGATGGCAGCAACCATCCCGAGGATGATGATTTTGAGCAGACCGATGTCATTTTCAACGATCACCTTATCCACTACCATCTGGGTAAAGACGGGAAAGAGCAGTTGCAGAAAACTGACAGCCACGGCCAAGCCCAATACCTGCATGAGGATGCGGCGGAACTTCGACACAAAAGGCCAAACCCAGGCCAGGCTAGGTTCGCTTTCGGGCGCTTGTTCAAACGCAACGGTGTAGTCGAACAACGCCGCATAGCCCGACCATTTTTGCTCAAATTCCTTGCGGGGAATTTTGCGCAAACCGATTGCCGGATCGGCGACGCGGACGTGGGCAGCATCGACATCATAGAGGACCATCCAGTGGTTGCCTTCCCAATGGACAATGGCTGGCAAGGGCATCATCGGAAGATTGCGGAGCGAGACCTTGAGAGCGCGGGCGGCCAGCCCGAGTTCAGTGGCCGCACGACAAAGCGCTTTCAAGCTCGTCCCATCAGTCGCTGTGTGGCAAAGCTGGCGAATTCGTGCCAGAGAAACTTTGCGGCCAAAATGGCGGCAGATCATGCCGATGCTGGCGGCGCCGCAATCCATCTCGTCGATTTGAGCGATCTGCTCCAATTTCCGAATTTTTCCCTTCTTTCGAAAGTGACCTTCTTCATCGACAAACGGCGCCTCGGCGTCGGCTTTCTCGACCGCTTGCTTCCCGTCGAGTGCCAATTTGTCGTGCCTTCGCGTTTCGGCCGGGAGCAGTTCTTCGGTAAAATCGAGCGGAATGCGCGCTTCCGTTTTCGCCTCGTATTGAGCCAGGCGTTCGTCGAGGAGCTTGCCAAACTCAGGATAGCTTTGCTTCAAACTGCGAACCGCGTTGGGATCGAGTGCAAGAAGCTCGCAATCAGAAAAAGCCTCGACCGAAGCCGCGCGACGCGAACCATTCAAGATCGAGAGCTCGCCAAAAAAATCGCCATCACGATAAAAGGCGAGATTCCTGACCGCGCCATTGTTCTGGGTGAAGGCGCGGGCGCGGCCTTTTTCCAAGATGTACATTGGTCCGGCAGCGTCGCCCTCTTTTATAATGAGGTTACCTTTTTGAACCTGCACCCGTTGCAGTTTCTCAATCATTCCACGTAGCGCGGGTGTCGGGAGCCGCCCGAAATTGCTAAACTCGTAGAGAAAGCCCTGCAGAGTGTGGGCCCGACGAGTCATTTGCACGTGTTGTTTCAGTTCGGGGACGTTTTCCGCGAGCGCCAGAAAATCAGAACGATCCAGCCGCAGCACTTCCACCGAGGTACTGCACCGCACGGTCGCGTTACGCGTTCCACCTTCGATCAGGGCGGCTTCGCCGAAACTATCTCCGGGGCGAAGCGAACCGAGCACGATCTCCTCGCCATTGTTGGCGCCTGTCTTCACCGCGCGCGCCCTCCCTGAAATCAAGACATAAAACGCATTCGCCGGCTCGCCCTGCTTAACGATGAGTTCGCCAAAATCGTAACGCTCCTCCTGTAATAACGCCTGTAGTTTCTCGAAATCATCATCCGGCAAAAATTGGAAAAGAGCGGACCGGCGAAGGAGTTCAACGTCTTTGGTATTCATTCGGCCGTCTGCTGGAGAATTCTCCAGTCGATGTATTTGCTCACCAGCTCAGAGAAATGACGCTCGATTATCCGTCGCTCGAGTCGCTCGCGAATGGCTGCGTCCTGAAGGGTCGGTTCGATGCGGGCTTTGACGCGGCAAACCTGAAAAGCATCGTCACGTGGTATCGGCTCGACCATTGCACCCGCCTTTACACTAAGAAAAAACTGTTGCTGGTCCGGCGGGATGTCTTCCAGGAGCACTTCACTTCGGTGAAACGGATAACGGCTCTCCTCCGCAACCTCTGACATTTCCATTCCGTCGTTGCGCACACAGGCAAAGACCTCTGCCGCCGCATCGCGCGAATCGACTTCAATGATTTCGATCTCAAATCGGGTCAGCAATAAGCGCATCGATATCAATTCCCGTTGCAGATCCTTCTCGCCGACGAGAGAATTGGTTTGCCTTTGATAGGCAACTTCGGTGCGCATCAGATCATCGAACCAATCCATATCGCGACCAAGTGGTGCCAGCCAATCCGCCAATTCCTCAACACCAATTTTCATGCGCGATAAAAAGTGCGCTCGCGCCTCGGCTACAGGTTCGGCGGCATCGGTCGACTCGGTTGCCCGCGCTGCGATTCGCCAGCTCAGCCTGTCCGCCAACCGGTCCAGGTCGCCCGACAGAGTCAAATCCACCAGAAACAGATCCTTTTCATCCGGTGATCCCGCTCGATAACGTCGCTCCGTCGGATTTACTTTTCCGCTGTAGACCTCTCCCCAATAGCGGCGGGCGAAATATTCGCTGAACTCCGAAAGGGTGAGGTTGCGGTCGTCCAACCATCGCTCTGTTTCTTCCGCAGTGATTAGGTCGTGCTCGTATCGAAACGCAATGCTGGCCGAGTCCAGGCCAGAATCGTCCAATTCCAAGTTCTGTTCGTTGGCGAGTCGATCACATTCAACAACCCGCATGAATTCCGCCCAAATCGGCTCAAGCTCGCCGCGCACGGTTGCCCAATCGATGACGTCTTTGACCGTGAAAGAACGGTCGCCTTGCGAAAAGATTACTCGACTGTCACGCGTGACTCGCTGGCTAACGGGCATCGTTGTCCCGGATTTACCGGGTAAAGGTCATGTGCTTGTTTTCGGGAGGCTCGACCTGCTCGTATGATGGTGATCAGCCCTATGGTATGTGCCAAAATTCACCCTCCGGTTGTCTCAAATTTAGGCCAGCAAAGTCAACGATTTACTGCCGCTGGCCTCCGCCCAAAGAGAATCACGCAAACCTGAGCTCCGGCGTACTTTCCGGTTAATGGTTTGGTCGAGAATTGCCTCGCCGGCCCATATTTCCACATCCTCCCGCGCACGCGTCACGGCGGTGTAAATGAGTTCGCGCGTGAGCACTGGCGCGTCCTCCTCTGGCAAAATCACCAACACTTCGCGAAATTCCGAGCCCTGGCTTTTGTGGACGGTAAGCGCAAATGCCGTTTCGTGTTCCGGCAGACGCGCCGGCGCAAAACTCCGCGGCTCGCCATGCTCACCCGGAAAAAATACGCGCCAGCCATCAGGCTGCAATAACGTGATTCCGATGTCGCCGTTAAACAACTCAAGGTTATAATCGTTGCGAACGATCATCAGCGGCTGACCGGAAAAATATTTGTTCATCGTCCGTAGTTTTCCCGCTTCGAACAGCATACGCTCAATCAAAGTATTGACTGTTTCCGCTCCGAAAGGACCGCGTCGCAGCGCGCACAGCACGACGAATTCGTTCAGCCTGGCTAATGCTTTGGTTGGATCGGTCTGGGCGCACAGTTCTTTAAACCGATGAAAAACCCGACCCCGCAGTTCTTGTTCGAAAGTCTTTACCGAGGGTGTCGGCCGCCATTTTACTTTACCCGATTTTAAGATCGCGTTTGCTCGGGCAGCATCGCCTCGATTCACAGCCTGGCTCAATTCGCCAATTCCACTTCCAACTGCGAAACGAAAATTCTCGCGCAATTCCACGACGGCATCATGAATCGATGCTTGCCGGGACGTGACGCCAGCTAACTTCTCACCGGTGTACCTTTCGAAACTGCGTGCCTGATTCTCGGAAATGCCGACCGCAAATCCCGGCGTGCAAATATCTCGAAAGGCACTCCCCGCTTCTACCGAAGCGAGCTGGTCCTTGTCGCCGACCAGGATCACGCGCGCTTGCGGCGGTATCGCCTCCAGCAGCTTCGACAACAGAGCCAGGTCCACCATCGACGCTTCATCGATGATCACGACATTGGCGCTCAAGAGGTGTTCGCGGTCATGCCGGAATTTTGTCGAATCCGCGATTACTCCGAGTAATCGCTGAATGGTGGTTGCGTCGCCCGGCAGACGCTTGGCGATTCCCTCGGGGAATTTCAAGCTCGTCCTTGCCCGGGCCAGCGCCTCTTTTAGACGAGCCGCTGCTTTTCCGGTCGGCGCCGCAAGTGCGATTTCACTATCAGCCGACAACGCGAGCAGCAACATGCAGATCATCACGATTGTGTGCGTTTTGCCGGTGCCAGGAGCTCCAGAGATCACGCAAACGTTCGAGGTCGCAGCGACAATGGCGGCCAGCTTTTGTAATTTCGATTCTTGCGCAAATAGGTACTCAACCTGTTGCTTTAGAGAAGTTTGTCCAACAGACTGCTTTGTTAGCAAGCGGTTGGAAATATCTCGCATAACATCGACTTCATATGCCCAGTATCGCTGTAGGTAGAGGCGTGCGGCCTCGTCCAAAATCAATGGTCTGAACTCGTTCGGTCTCCCTACCACACCGGATTCGCGCAGTTTTTTTATCCAAGTTGTTCGAGCCGGCAACGGGCGGGAAATGCCGGCGGCAACGAGCGTGCCGGGGGTGATTTCGCCGAGCGGCAAACAGACATGACCATCCGCTTGGAACCTGCTCACGAGCTGCTCTCTAATTCCGGAGATGGATTTGGCGCGATCCGTTGCAGCAGCGCCGCCAAATGTCGGTCGACCGGACAGAGCTCAGATGTCGCCATGGAAGATCCCATCGAGCCTTTCGACCGTTGTCCGGCCCGGTCGCAAATGAAAAACACCGCGGCTTTCATTCTCGTTTCCGCGCAGGAAAATATAAAATGCGCCGCCGAAGTGCGTTTCGTAATCGTACGCCGGCAGCCGGCGGGCCAGATAACGGTGCAGCGCCAATCCGTAAATACTGAGTTGCACCGAATAGAAATTTTCTACCATTGTCCGGGCCAGGTTTTCCCGGCTGTAAAACGAGGCGTCCGGCCCGAGCCAGTTCGATTTCCAATCGGCGAAATAGAATTTTCCACTGTGCTCGAAAACAAGGTCGATAAAGCCTTTCATGAACCCCTTCGTCGGAAAAAATTCCAGACGTCCGATCGTTTTGGGAAGGTCATTTTTCTGAAACAATTCCTTCAGCTGCCGTGGCGCGCTGAGATCAATCGGGAAAGTAAATTCCAGTTCGTGGATTCGCGTCGAAATGTCCGAGAGCGCGAAACTCGCGGGTGCCAGTGGCGTTCCGAACATACGCGTGAACGCGTCGAACACGATGTCATTGAAGCCGTCGATGTGAAATTGCTTCACCTTCTGTGAAATAAGGAGCTGCCATTGCGAGCGGTCGCAAAAATCGATTTCTTCCAAAATCTTGTGCAGACAGGTCCCGGCACGCGTACCGCCGGGAAAAGCGTGAATACCCTGCGCCGGCGCCAGCGGTTCGGTTTCGATTAAGCTTTCCGTACTGTCGTAATCAGGCGTTTCCGCCTCGCGCGCTTGTCCGCTGACGACTGAGCTGAAACTGGTAATCCCCCAGTTGCGATCGATCTCGCCTTTGAAGATTCTTGGTTCTGGAATCAGTCGATCTGACCTGACAGGTATGAAGGTGTTCGTGCCAGGCTCGGGCAAGTCTTCGACCGCAATCGCGCCGCTGCCGGCAAACGCTGAGCGCGCTGTCGCGCTCGTATTTGATGCGCCGCGTTTCAAAAACGCGTCCGCTGAATTCTCGCTCGAGAGCAACCACGCCAGCGCCGATTTCGATCGCTGTCTACTTTCCTGCCAAATGACATAACTGCGGTGCCTGGCCCGCGTCAAGCCAACGTAAAGCTGTCGAACGGATTCTGCTAATTCTTCTCGATCGCGAATTATTTTGTTCCCGGGCGATTCCGCCAGATCGATTACGAGTTCACCCTGGTCGTGGAACTTCAAGAATTCGTGTCCGCCGCGCCATGGTTCCTTCCGCGCGAATGGATAAAAAGTGATGCCATATTCGAGGCCTTTGCTCTTGTGAATTGTCACGATGCGAACTGCGTCCTCGTCACTTTCCAAACGCAACTCGTACTCTTCCCTTGCCTCGCCCGCCTCTGAAATCTGCCGTCTGAACCAGCCAATAATACCGTCTACGCCGAAGCGGTTTTCAGAACAGGCCGCGTGCAGCAATTCGATGAGGTGCAATAGATTAGTCAGCCGCCGTTCACCGTCGGACAGGCCAAGCAGCCGCGCCCGAACTTGTTCGTGAATGATGAACGCGCGCATCATTTTGACGAAGCCGCGGTCGCGCCACTCTACCTGGTAATTGGCAAATCGATTTAATGTCTCTTCCCACTGTGCTTCATCGCCAGATAGATCTTCCAGCACGCTGACGTTAAAACCAAGCATTTCGGTCGCAAGAGCGGCGCGCACAATCGCTTCGCGCGTCGGTTGGGCAACCGCGAGGAGGAGGCGCATCAACTCCATTGCTTCCCGTGATCTGAAAACATTTGCGGCGCTGTAGACCACCGATGGGATTCGATAATCGGCCAGCGCGCGCTGGATCTCAGCGGGTTGGGCATTATTTGTCACCAGCACGGCGATATCGACGGGTCTGATTTTTTCGCCGCCGATTTTGGCATTGCTTGTCAGGAGATTGGCGATCTCTCCTGCAACCGCACGGGCCTTCCGGCTACGATCGTCCCCTGATGCGATCCAGATCCGTAGGGGTTGATCGCGCTGCTCGTCAATCGCGAGGGGTTCCGCGTCACCGGTGCCCGAGGCGTTTACGGGGACAAGATTAATTCCAGGAATGACAAAGCCTGTATCGCGCAATCCAAAAATCGCGCTCACTCCCTCTACTAATTTCGCTTCCGATCGCCAGTTTTTGGCAAGCGTATAGCGGCGGTTCGCAATCTGCGCCGCGCGCAAATAGGTAAAGACATCGGCTCCGCGGAATCCGTAAATCGCCTGTTTCGGATCGCCGATCAGGAACACGGGCGCGTCGCTGTCGAGATAAATTTGAGAGAATATCGAATATTGTACCGGATCCGTGTCTTGAAATTCATCGATGAGGGCGACGGAGAAACGCTCGCGCAAACTACTTCGTAATTGTTCGCCTCGCTTGCCGCCCAACGCCTGGTCCAGCCGGGTAAGCATATCGTCAAAGGACTGCACGCGCCGCTCCATTTTCCGGCGAGGCAATTCTCGGCGGGCCCAATGACAAAACTGCGATTGCAGCGCCGCAACGAAGCGATCGGCCAATTCCGTCAGCTCTTCACAATCGCCCTGCTTCGACCACATGTCGGCGATTTTGCTATTGAGAATAGTCAAATCCTCCGGAGGCGGCAAAACGCGCAACATTGGATCATTCGTCAGCTGCTCGAGTAAACCAACTAATTGCTCGGGCTTGATTCGACCGCGAACTACGGCCGCCGTGATCGGGTCAGCAGTATAAAAATGTGCGCGCCAGAAATCATCAGCGACTTCGTGGACAAAATGTGATTGTTCGGTCGTTAGCTCCGTGTCGAAAAGAACGCCGCTTTCAAAAGCACGGTCGGCCAGCACGCGGGCACAAAATCCGTGGATTGTAAGAACCGGCGCCTGGTCGAAATTATGGAGCGCCAATTCCAACCGCTGGGCAAGTTCGGTTCGATCCGCGGTTTTCCCCACGATCGTCCGGACGAAGTCCCAATGCGCGGTTCCACCCCGCGCAGAGTGAAGCGCATCGACTATCACTTGGCGGATTCGCCCACGGAGCTCCGCGGTCGCAAGTTCGGTGTAAGTGGCCACCAGTATTTTTTCGATGGAGATGCCGTGCTCGGCGATGAATCGCAGCACGATTGCAGAGATCGTGGTTGTCTTCCCGGTGCCAGCGCTGGCTTCGACGACGGTGAATCCTTTTTCCAGAGGCGTGAATGCGGCGTCGAACTCCCGTTTCATGCTCGTTTGCGCTCAGAAAGAATCGGCGTAAGAACGCGGCGGCTGATTTTCTCCCATTCTTCGTCGAGAGGGTTGCCGACGCAGCGGAAGGCGAGCCGGATGAAGGGATCCTCACGCTCACCTCTCCCTTCCCGTTCATTCCCTTTCCAAATTTGTCCAGCCGCATATCGGGCATTTTCTTCAGTTTTTCCCCCCGCGATTATTTCGGCAAACGTCCAGGAAGTTCTCGGGAAAAGCGGTAGCGGCTGCCGCAGTCCGCTCCAGTAAAGAGTGAGCAAGTCCGCCAGCACTTCGCTAGCGTTTCTAATCGGCAGAAATTCGTAACCGACAATCGCATCGTCCTCTTTGCCGTATAAGAATGCGGGCTTTTGCTCGCTCAAGTTCCGCGCCAGATGCTCGATCCACACGCGCAAAAAATCTTTCGCCTTTAATTTCGCCAGGCGGAAATGCACTAACGCTTCGCCGCGAATGTCTCCAAGTCTTCCGCTCAAATTAAATTGACCGATCCGCGCACGCACTGTCACGGCCGGCTCTTTTTCGGCTGAGACATGATGGCGGACGGCGTTGGCAAACATTCTTGCGCTCGTGCACAGCTCTTCAAAAAGCAGTGCGCCGGTTGCGCCTGGCGGTAGGGTTCCTGAGGCCCGTACAATGGCCAGCGCGTCCTCCAGATCGCGACCATCCAATGCCTCAGCCAGCAACCGCTGTCCGATTGCATAACGATCAAGCGGATGGAGCGCGAAGGGCTCGCGATCCTCGATCTCTTCCCGGTCGCGCGGCAGCTCGATATTCAGTCGCTTCCGAAGAAAAAACTTCGCGGGGTGAGCAAAGAACTCGACCAACCGGCCGAGATCGACGTCACGCCACAGGTCTTCTGGTTCGTTCAGTGGCTTATCGAAAAACGGTGGTGGCTCGTGCCGGTTTTCAGCAGCGATCTGTCCGGCCGCGCTGTTGTCGAGCGAATAGCTGAAGCAGCGTTTATCATCTGCTCCAAAATTGCGCGGACTGAATGCCTGCAAAGGATGCTTCACGACAAACTGTTCCGCATCGATGGCAAAACGATGCTCAATGTAGTCGTTTAATTCGCTTACTACCACGCTCGGGGGAAGCGGGCTGTTGTCCCGCATTGATTGCCCAACATAGCTGAGGCAAAAAACGTCGCGCGCCGAGAGCAACGCTTCCAGAAACAGCGCACGATCATCCGCGCGGCTATTGCGATCCCCCGGCCGGCGATGTTGCGCGATCAGATCGAATTCAGGTGCGTGATCGCGCCGCGGATAAGCAGTGTCGTTCATCCCGAGCAGACATACGACCTTGAATGGAATGCTGCGCATAGGCTTCAGCGCGCAAAACGTCATCGCGCCGGAAAGGAAACCGGCGCCGCTACTCGCGTTCTCCAGGATACGTTCCAGTTGTAAAACAACAATCTCGCGCGAAACCGCATCTTCGTTGCCGGAATCGGCGCTGATGCGGCCGAGCTCAGCTAGAGCGCCGCGCAGCTGGTTCAGTTCGACCTGCGCGAGTTCATCGGCATCGAGAAACTCATCTACGGCAGTGAGCAGATCGCTCTGCCAAGCCATCAGGGACCGTGGTCTGGCGAAATCAATGGCGCGGTCAAAAAGGTGCTCCAGAAATTCGACAAAATTTCCAAGCAACCCGGCATTTGACCCTTCAATTTCATCAAACGGAAGAATGCCCTCGAAGAGCTCTCGAGCGTCGGGTCTCATGGCATAACCGAGCAGCATCCGGTCAAGGCCATGCCGCCAGCTGTTTTCCGAAAACGGGGGCAAGCCCAAACGTGCGCGGTGCTCGGAATCGATTCCCCATCGGATTGCGCATTGTTCGATCCAACGGCGAATTTTGTCCGGTGCAGCGATGCCAAACCGGCGCTGCACAGCCGATGATTCGAGCAACGCCAGAATCTCACTGGCGCCGAATCGGTCCGGCAAGACCTCGAGGATGCGCAAGAAAGTGTCGATCACTCCGCTGCGTTCGCGGGGAGCGCGATCGGCAACGCTGTAAGGGATGAAATGCTTGGGGTTCTCCGGAAGGCCGAAAACAGCGTCGACAAAGGCTGAGTAAATGGAGACGTCCGGTAGCATGACAACGATGTCCCGTGGTTTCAGCGTGGCGTCTTCGGCAAAGAGAGCGAGAAGTTGATCGTGCAAGACCTCCAGTTCTCGCACCACGCTGTGGCAGGAATGAATTTGCACCGATTGATCGGCAGATACGCTCCCGGCAGCCTTTTGGATCCCGGCAGACATCTCGAAAAGGTCGCGCTGGATTGTGTGCAAGATTGTGTCGGCTAAGGGCTTTTCGAACTGCTGTTGTTCATGTCCGGGATTGAGCCCGGCCACGATGTTTAGAAAATCGCGACCGACTTTGCCGTTCTCAGCCAGAAGCGGGTTGTCCATTTCGATTGGCTCCTCTGGCTCGAAAAGCTCCAGCTGTTTTGAGCGGGCTTTTTCGCGCTTGGAACGGATGTCACCCCACCATTCCGGAGTCGCTTCCATAATAAACAGATGGACCGGACAACGCGCCGAAATTTCCTCGATTAGCGACACATAGAACGGCGGCAACGTCGAAATCCCGAAGATTGAGACGCGCTGCGGCACAGGTGCGGCGCGCTTCAACCTCTCCACCAGTTGGAGTCCGAGCGCAGCCTCATGTTGCTGCGGCGCGGCACGTTGTATCTCACGCCAAAGCGTCGCCTGCCAATCGTTGCCTTTACCAGCGTCCCAATCCAGAATCATCCGCGGGCGAAAGACCAGATATTGATCGAAGACGTGCGCGATTTTCCGGGCGAGTTCGTAAGCCCGGAGCTCGCTGCCTTCGCTCGCCAGATAACTGGCAATGGAATCGAAGCCAGGGTATGGCGCCAGTCCCGGCAGCAATTTCATAATCCGCCAGGTCATCGCGTCACGCCCATAAACTTCCGCGCCCGGACTTTTCGGGAACGCCGCTTGGAAGAGACCGTGGAAAAAATTTTGTGGAAAGAGAAAACGCACATTCGCGCAAATGCCATGCTGTCGAGCAATTTGTTGGATCAGCCACCGCTGCATCCCATTGCTTTGGACCACGACAATCTCCGGCGTAAGTGATTCGCGAAGCGGTTGGGTCAAAACCTCGGCCAGCTGGTGGACGAGAATCTCAAGGCGGTTACTGGTATAGAGCGTAAGACCAGCGGGCACGGTTTATATATTAAGAAGCGAGGCGGCTTTCGCGCGTGAAAAAGTACCCGTCCGTAACGCTCGCAATTTTTTTGCGAATCACCTTCGCCGTTTTAGAATCTGCGATGCTTTTCCGATCGTTTCTCCCCACTCTTGCTATGGTAACGACTATTGGAGGCAGCCTCGCCCGTGCTGACGAAGGAATGTGGTTGTTCAACAATCCACCGCTCCAGCAGCTTAAAACCAAATATCATTTCGAGCCGACGCCGCAATGGCTCGAGCATCTTCAGAAGGCGAGCGTCCGTTTCAATTCCGGCGGCAGTGGCTCGTTCGTCTCCGCGAATGGCCTTTGCATTACCAATCATCATGTCGGGGCGGATGCGCTGCAAAAAGCGTCCAGCGATGAGCATAATTATTTGAGAGACGGCTTTTACGCCAAGACACAGTCGGAGGAAATCAAATGCGCTGATCTCGAGCTCAATGTGCTCATGTCGATCGAAGATGTGACGACGCGGGTCAAATCGAGCGTGAAGTCGGCATTATCCGCGGAGGCCGCGAGCAAAGCGCGCGACAACGCGATTGCGGAGATCGAAAAGGAAAGCAAGGAAAAGACTGGGCTGCGTTCGGACGTAGTGAAACTTTATCAGGGCGGCGCCTATCATCTTTATTGTTACAAACGATATGACGATGTGCGCATTGTTTTTGCCCCGGAACAGCAGATGGCCTTTTACGGCGGTGACCCGGACAACTTTGAATATCCGCGGTTCGATCTCGATATCTGCATTTTCCGCGCTTACGAAAACGGACAGACGGCGAAGATCGACAATTATCTAAATTGGAATCCGCATGGTCCGAGCGACGGCGAGCTAACTTTTGTTAGCGGAAGTCCTGGTCGAACTGATCGACAGCTCACGGTTGACGAACTGGCTGACCGGCGGGACCGGGAGGTGCCAGGCTGGCTTAATCTTTTCAATCGTCGCGAGGTCCTGCTCAATGCCTGGGGACAGCGCTCGTTTGAGAACGCGCGTCGGGCTCGCGAGGATTTTTTCGGCGACCAAAATAATCGTAAACGCTATGATGGTTATGTCGCCGCGTTATTTGATCCGGAGATTTGGCGTGCCATCGAACAGCGCGAGCAAAAATTGCGCGACGCCATCTCAGCCAATCCGAAGTTAAAAGCGGCGATCGATGCCTATGATCGAATTAAGAAAGCTCAGGCCGAGTTGGCCGGAATCGCGCCGCGTTACGGCTACCTGGAGCAGGAACGTCCGCTCACGGTCGGTTACCGTGGTCCACGCGCCTTCTATGGAACGCTCTTTAAATACGCCCGGTTGCTGACTCGCGCGATTGAGGAACGTGGCAAGCCAAACGGCGAACGTATTGCCCCATTTCGTGACAGTGCGAAGGAGTCGCTCGAGCTCGAGCTCTTTTCGACCGAGCCGGTTTACGACGACTACGAAATTCTTCGATTAACGGATTCGATGACCGATTTCGCCGAGAAGTTTGGCGGAAACGATTCCTTGGTAAAGCAAGTCCTTGCGGGCAAATCGCCGCACGCGCGTGCGGTCGAGCTTGTGACCGGCACAAAGTTGAAAGACGTTGGCTTCCGCAAGGATATTTACGGTAAAGATGCGGCGGCATTGCAAAACATTCACGATCCCATGCTCGAACTTGCCCGTTTGATCGATGGGCCGGCCCGTGAAGCGCGGAAAGCGCACGACGTTCAGGAAGAGATCAAGGAGCAAGCCTATGCCGAAATCGCCAAGGCGCGTTTTGCCATTGAAGGCACGAGCAATTATCCGGACGCAACGTTCACGCTGCGCCTTTCCTACGGCACCGTCCGTGGCTACGAAGAAGATGGGAAAAAAATTCCGCCGTTCACAAATTTCGCAGGTTTGTACCAGCGTGCGGCCGAACACCACAACCAGCCGCCGTTCGATCTGCCGCCGCGTTGGGTCGATGGCAAGGCAAAGCTAAATCTAAACACGCCGTTCAATTTTGTTTCCGATGCCGACATCATCGGTGGGAATAGCGGCAGTCCGGTCGTAAACAAAGCGAACGAGTTTGTTGGAATTATTTTTGATGGGAACATTCAGTCGCTCGTCCTCGATTGCATATTCAGCGACAAACAAGCGCGGGCCGTCAGCGTCGATTCTGCTGCCATCAGCGAGGCTCTCCGAGAAGTTTATCGGGCAGACACACTCGCCGACGAACTCGAAGGCAAAAAGAAATAGCTATTTCCCGAGTGGCGTAGTGATCTCGGTAGCGGGAGGTGGATTGAATTCGAAAACGCTCGCGGCAAGCGGAGCGTGATCGTGATTGGTGTAAGTTGTCACGATTTGATCGCCATTAGGCTGAAGCATGTTGGTGCGAATTACGTGTAGATTCGGATCCA